>JBDSAM010000422.1:0-3133 GCA_039922135.1 Blastocatellia bacterium | reverse complement strand
GTCACTGGCTTCAAATGCGTTGAATGCGCACGCTCGTTCAGCACGAACGAGATTGAATACGTCTGCCCCCAGTGCAACGGCAATCTTGACGTGCTTTACGATTACGAACAGGTCGGCGCGCACTTCAGCAAATCCTCGCTTGCCGCTGATCGCAACTTCACCATCTGGCGCTATCGCGCACTGTTGCCGATTGAAGATTCATCGCCCGTGCCTCCGCTCACCGTCGGGTGGACGCCGATTTACGATTGCCCGCGACTGGCCAGCGAGTTTGGCGTCAAGCAACTGCTGATCAAAGACGACGGGCGGAATCCGACGGCATCCTTCAAAGATCGTCCGAGCGCACTGGCTGTTGTCAAAGCTAAAGAAGCCGGCGCGCGTGTCATTACCACCGCTTCGTCTGGAAACGCCGGCTGCGCATTGGCCGGAATGTGCGCAAGCGTTGGGATGGAAGCGGTAATCTTCGTGCCGGTGTCTTCGCCGCCCGCGAAGATTGCGCAATTGCAGATTTACGGTGCAAGGGTTGTGCTGGTCGAAGGTACTTATGACGAAGCGTATGACCTTTGTCTGGCTGCCGGAAAACGTTTCGGCTGGTATCAGCGCAGCACCGGTTACAACCCGTTTACGCGCGAAGGCAAGAAGACGGCGGCGCTGGAAATCGGCGAACAGTTGAAATGGCAGGTTCCCGACAAAGTCTTTGTCAGCGTCGGTGATGGCAACATCATCAGCGGGTTGTGGAAAGGCTTCAACGATCTGTACCGGCTCGGTTGGATCGAACGCTTGCCGCAACTGATCGGTGTGCAAGCTACTGGCGCTTCGGCCATCGTAGAGGCGGCGAACGGCGACGGCGTTGTACGCATCGGTCCGGCGCAGACTATTGCCGACAGCATCAACGTCGGCCAGCCGCGCGACGCGACCGCCGCAGTTCGCGCGATCCGCGAATCGGGCGGGCACGGCGTAAAGGTGAATGATGACGAAATTATCGCGGCCATCGGCAGACTTGCCCGCGCAACCGGCGTCTTTGCCGAACCTGCTGCCACTGCCGCCTTCGCTGGCTTTGTGAAACAGTGCGAAAGCAGCGCCATTAGACCGGATGAGCGCGTGTTGCTGATGTTGACCGGCAACGGCTTAAAAGATGTTGATGCCGCGCGTCGTGCGATTGGCGAACCGCTGCACCTCAAACCGGAAACTTCAGAATTGGATAAATTGCTGGCGTAAGCTGGCGCGCGAAACTCGTTGTTATGCTGATCAACAATGCCAATCTAATTACCTGGGGCACGCCCAACGAAATCCTGGAGAACTACGCCCTCTATATTGAAGGTGACCGGATCATGGCGATTGGCCCAGCCGCCGAATTGCAAGCGAAGTATCCGCAAGCCGAAAAGCTCGACGCGCGCGCGCAGTACGTGATGCCGGGCAGTATCTGTGCGCACACCCATTTTTACGGCGCATTCGCGCGTGGAATGGCCGTCCCCGGTGATGCGCCAAAAGACTTTCCGGAAATTCTGGATCGGCTGTGGTGGCGACTGGACAAGGCATTGACGCTTGAAGATGTGCGTTACTCAGCGCTCGTCTGTTTGATTGATGCGATCAAGCACGGCACAACGACGCTGATTGACCATCACGCCTCGCCCAACGGGATTGAAGGTTCGCTCGACGTAGTCGCCGAAGCGGTCAGGCAAGCTGGCCTGCGCGCCTGTTTGTGTTACGAAGTCACCGATCGCGACGGCGACGAGAAAGCAAAGGCCGGAATCGAAGAGAACCTCCGCTTCATTCAATCAATAAACAATCCGCAATCCGCAATCCGCAATCCGCAATCAAACATCGCCGCCACTTTTGGCTTGCATGCTTCGCTGACGCTTTCAGACGCGACGCTCGAAGCCTGTCGCAATGCTTACGATGGCGGCTTTCACATCCACGCCGCCGAACACGAATCCGACCAGTACGACAGTTTGAAAAAGGGCGGCACGCGCGTCATTGATCGCCTACACAAGTTCGGGATTCTGGGCAACCGGTCTATTGTTGCCCACGCCGTTCACATTGATCCACGCGAAGCCGAGTTGCTCCGCGAAACCGGAACATGGGTGACACATCAACCGCGCTCGAATATGAATAACGCCGTGGGCACGGCGGATGTGGAAGGTTTGCTGCGGCTGGGCGTGAAAGTTGGTTTGGGTAATGACGGCTTTTCCAACGCTATGTGGGACGAATGGAAAGCAGCATATCTTTCGCACAAAGCTGCGCACCGCGATCCGCGTCGGATGAACGGCGCAACTGTCGCCGAAATGGCCATCACCAACAACTCCGCGCTTGCCAATGTCTTCTTTCCAGAAGCGCCACTCGGCACGCTCGCTCCGGGCGCATTTGCCGACATCATCTTTGTGGATTACCACCCGACCACGCCGCTCAACGCTGGCAACTTGCCGTGGCATATTCTGTTTGGCTTTGAAAATTCGATGGTGACGACGACCATCTGCGCGGGCAAAGTGCTGATGAAAGACCGGCAACTGCTGTTTCTAGATGAAGCGGAGATTGCCGCTAGAAGCCGTGAGTTGGCGAAGAACGCGTGGACACGGGTCGTGGTTTGAAAGGCAAGCTTTTGATCAGTGCGACTTGAAATTGATCGCCTTGACAGCATCTCCCAATCAGGGAGAATGGCAGTGACAGGTAAGGAAAGCATGGTTTGAATGAACGTCATCAGTCGAAAGAAGCTCGAAGAATTTTGGCACGAGCATCCTGATTCAGAAGCGCCTTTGAAAAGCTGGTACAACACCTGTCGAAAGGCGCGGTGGAAAAATTTAGACGAAGTGCAGGAAATTTACCCGCATGCTGACCCGGCTGGCGATTGCACAGTATTCAATATCGGCGGAAACAAATTCCGGTTGATCGTAAAGACCAGATACCAGTACCAAAGAATTTACGTGATCCATGTCCTGACCCATAAGGACTACAACAAAGGCAAGTGGAAAGATGATTGCTAAGGCTGAAGGCGAGATTCAGGTCCGCCCCTTCGACAAACGGAAATATGCGAAGCTGCTCACCCGATCCGCTCCAACCGTGATTCGGACCGAAGCGGAATATGACCGCGCAATCGCCGAGATCGAAAAGCTGCTCAAGAAAGGCGACCACATCTCAA
>JBDSAM010000421.1:0-3426 GCA_039922135.1 Blastocatellia bacterium | reverse complement strand
GCCGGGCGCGAAGACCTGGCCCAGGCTCCGCATCTGGCAACCAACGAAGGCCGCGTTGCGCACGAGCCTGAAATTGACGACGCGCTAGAAGCCTGGACGCGCCATCACACATACGACGAATTGATTGCAGCTTTGGAAAAGGCCGCCGTCCCCAGCGGCCCAATTTATAATGCCGCCGATATCCTAGGCGACCCCCATTACCAAGCTCGTGGAATGTTCGAAGACGCCGACATCGGCAATGGCGAAACCGTCATGCTGCCAACCTTCGCGCCAAAGCTGAGTGAAACGCCCGGCGGCACGGATTGGATCGGCCCAGCACTGGGCGCGCATAATCACGAGGTGTATGGCGGCTTGCTTGGAATGAGCAAAGAAGGAATCGCTGATTTGTCGGCTGAAGGAGTTATCTGAAATGGCCGGCCTGAACTTACCAGCACGAGTCAGGGTTATGGACGTCAGCCCACGCGATGGACTGCAAGCCTATCCAGTCTTCGTGCCGACAGGAAAAAAGATCGAACTGATTAACGCACTTATCGCCGCCGGAGTCCGCCACATCGAAGCGACTTCATTCGTTTCGCCCAAGTGGGTTCCGCAGATGGCTGACGCTGAAGCAGTGATAGCGGCGGTCAGCAATCAAGCAGGCGTAGCAATTGAAGTGTTGGTTGCCAATGAAAAGGGTTACGAACGCGCCAAAACGACCGGCTTGCTGAAAGAGACAGGCTTTATCGTCGCCGCGACCGAATCGCTCAACCAGAAGAACGCCAATATGAGCGTTGCTGATTCGATAAATGCCTTTGCCACAATCGCCGAAAAAGCCAGGGCCGATGGCGTCAACATTCGCGGAACGATCGGCGTCGCCTTTATCTGCCCATACGAAGGCCGCGTGCCGATGGAACGGTCTGTCGCGCTAGCCGACCGGCTTTTCAAATTAGGCGCGGACGAAGTCTGTTTGGCCGATACGGTCGGGCGCGCCACGCCGGATCACGTTTATGAACTCTTTGCTCGAGTCAAAGAGCGCTGGCCGGATAAACCATTGGCCGGACACTTTCACGACACCCACGGGCACGCGCTGGCCAACATTTTCGCCGCGATGCAGGCTGGCGTGGACATCTTCGATTCGGCTGTGGGAAATTTAGGTGGTTGCCAATTCGCCCAAGGCGCGACCGGCAATGTCTCGACTGAGCGAGTGGTATACATGCTCGACGGTATGGGCATCGAGACGGGCATTGACTACATGAAAATTGTCGAAGTCGGGCGCTGGGCCAAAGGCTTGGTCGCAGTGCAGGCCGCAGAAGCAGTTACTTCATAGAGACCAGTATGACCGAACAAACCATCAATTACGCAGAAACACCAACAACAGAGCTGATCGAATTCCTTATCAAAGAGGAAGATCGGGTCACACTCGCCCACATTCACGAACTGGCGGCACGGCCAGACGCCATCGAGCCATTGCGCGATATTCTGCGCGACGATTATTACTGGCACGAATGCGAAATGGATGAAGCGTGGGTGCTCTACCACGCGTTTACAGTGCTTGGCCTGACACGCAATCCTGCTTACCTGCCCGATCTCTTTGATGCGTTGAAAGAGGCGCACGAAACCGATTTTGACTACATCACCGAACTCAGCCCCACAGTTTTCGCCTATTTTGGCGCGCCTGCCGTCGGATCATTGATGCAATTCATCAATGACCTTCAGAGCAAACACGAAGAGAGTTGGGTGTTGACCTATCCCAGATCGCACGCCATTACCGGATTGACGCGTATCGCTTTTGAGCATCCACCAGTTCGCGCCAAGATCGCTGATTTTGTCTGTGCGCTAATGACCGATCAGGCGGAGACTGACTCGACGTTTCTTTCCTTCATCTGCGACGAGGTGCTGTTGCTTGATCGCGAGAAGGGGATGGCGGCAGTTCGCGCGGCATATGAGCGCAACATGATAGACAAGTCCATCAACGGAGATTTTTCTGAACTCATCAAGCTTGCGGATAGTGGGAAGGGCGAAGCGGAATGGCAATTTACGAAAGACCTCTTCGAATTCTATCGCCCGGAAGAGATCGCCAAGCGGCAGGAGCGCTGGCAACGCGAAGAGGAAGAAGAAAATCGTCAGAACGAACAGCGCGCGCTAGCCATCCAATCGAGTCCGTTCGACTCCCTGCCCCTTCCGCCCCGATACGATCTTCCACCCACTATGCCTACCGGCTACCATCGCACTGAAGAAGGAAACTTCATTCGCGAAGAAAAGATCGGGCGCAACGATCCGTGCCCGTGCCTTTCCGGCAAGAAGTATAAGAAATGCTGCGGCAAATGACGTCGTAGCTGCGCTCAAAGCTTCAACCGAAACACGACGTCACCCCAATGATCAATTCGCCGAAGGTTGAGATTTGCCAGATTTTTCGGGTAGTCTTGTTTTATGAGGTACCAAACGCAGTCGTTGATGAGTGTTTGCACAAGTCGGTCTTGCCTCTTCCGCTCACTTTTATTAACCATCAGTGCCCTGTTAATCCCCATAACCGTCATCGCCGCGCCCCAATCCACGCGGCCTAGAATCGTGCCAGACAAAGCTCATCCTGCTAAGGCAAATAAACCTGCCGCAAATTTCAAAACACTTACTGCCAAAGATCATCGCGAGGCTGAGCAAAAGCTGGCAGACCTAGGTTATTGGACGGGGCGGGTTGATGGCCAGTGGGACGCGGTTTCGCGCAGTGCGCTAATTGCATTTCAAAAGGTCGAAGGATTGAAGCGAACCGGTCAATTGACGCCCGCGCATTTTGCCGTGCTGATGGCAGCATTGCGCCCAGCGCCGCGCGAATCCGGTGCGGCTCATCTGGAAGTAGATTTGATCAGGCAGGTATTATTGATTGTGGATGATGCGGGCGTGGTGACGCGCGTGTTGCCTGTTTCCACGGGTAGCGGAAAGCCATTTACATCAGAAGGCGAAACGCGCGATGCGGTTACCGCGCCAGGACGTTATCAAGTTAAACAGAAGCTTCCCGGTTGGAAAAAGAGCGCGCTGGGCAGACTGTATTACCCGGTCTACTTTATGTACGGCACGGCGATCCACGGTTATCCATCGGTGCCAGTGAAACCAGCCAGTCACGGCTGCGTGCGCATTCCAATGTTTGCGGCAATAGATATTTTCAAAACCATCCCTGTGGGAATGCCCGTGATTGTTTACAAAGAAACATTGCCGCCGGCCACGCCCTTCGCGAACTAACACAGCAGCGACCGCCGAGCTGTCATTGGACTCGGATTCGTTCAAGACAATGCATTGCGCAGTTTCAGTGGAATTTCCACGGGCCTGCCGTCGCGTACGACCACCACGGTCATCGAACCTTCCAGCGCTAATTGCGTGCATTCCGCGTCGGCGAAAACGTGAAAGTCGTATCGGATGGAAGTATTGCCCAGCTTGCCCACCGTCACGCGCATG
>JBDSAM010000420.1:0-14098 GCA_039922135.1 Blastocatellia bacterium | reverse complement strand
AAACAAGCACAAATTGAATTCCCGACGGTTCATCCGATCTCTCCAAAAAAGTTTTGGCTTAGGCACCTTGATTGACTTCGAGGTTCGCACAGTGGCCGATTGCCAGGCATCGTCCATCCAACCGGGGCAGGGCTTAAGGTGCGAAGTAACCTGTCAGAAAAGTGATGCCATGCGGACGGAATCTCAGTTTTTGGGGTGAAATTTAAAAGCACGCATCATAGGGCTGGACGCCAAAGCCGTCAATTATCGGGATCAATTTCACTGGCTCAGTCGGATTCTCTCACCAATTTCAAAGCCCTTGAAAATCAGTGGAATGGCAATTGCTTCGGCTTTAGGCGAATTCTCAAATTCATTACAATCGAAGAGGAGGCAGGATGACAAAAGCAAAACTCATCAAACGAAGTGAGATTGCTGAACGCGAGCAAGCCAGAAAGGCCAGACCGCAAAAAAGCAATGTCCAGAAAACGGTAAGTGCCGTGGTGGGATGGATCGAAAATCAACGCGTTCAGCGTGAAGACCCGCACAAAGCCTTTGCGGCATTATTTTCTCAGCCGCAAACACAATAATCTTCAATAGCCTTCAAAAAAAAGCAGCGAAGGAATCATGTTTTAGTGAATGCACTGGCTCACATAACTTTGGGTTAAGAGAGCAGGCAAGCCCAGAAAACGTCAGGACAAAAGTTCTGACAGTGGCCTTCGCTGTATCTTGATGCAGATCAAATTTTCAATACAAGAAATTTGGAGCGGGAGACGGGATTTGAACCCGCGACTTCGACCTTGGCAAGGTCGCACTCTACCACTGAGTTACTCCCGCTTAGGAAGCGAATATTTAGCTTATGGTTCCGCTCTTTGTCAACGGGCAGGGCAAAGAAAAGTATAGGAATATCAAAGCAGTGGTAATCAAAACCGCCGTGCATGCCAGCGGCTCTGCGCAAATCGTTGTTCCCCGAAGTAGCTGCGTAATAAAGAAAATTCCGGTTCCGGTCCACCAGCCATAATACCAACCACATCGTACCGATACGGCTCATCTTCCAGATACATCAACCGCCGATAAAGTCTTCCCGCACGCACTATCTGCCGCTGTTTTCGTGCATCAACTGCCGCTTCTGGTGCGGCTATAACGGATCTGGTGCGCGTTTTGACTTCGATGAAGGCGAGCGTAAATGGGACGCTGGTTTCATCATAAGCCACGATGTCTATTTCACCTGTAATCTGACGCCCGCTGCCGCTGTAACCAATTGGCACGGTGAAGTTGGTCAGGACAATTCGGTAACCTTGCGTCTTCAGATATTCCAACGCCAATTGCTCGCCCTGTTCGCCCAGAGCCAAATGCGCAGCCTTCGGCTTGACCGCAGAGCCTTTCACCATTTTTGATCGCCAGAAGTCCCAGTGCATTCTCACACCTCGTTGCCTTTCACCGGCTTTTTGAAACTCAGAAGCTGCGGGTATACTGCAAATCTGTCGCATTCATCAAATCTATCGAGACAAATTGTCTCAAAACCAGCAACCAAATCTGCGAAAGGTGAAACATCCAAATGTATCTGAAGAGAAACTTTCCCCTGCTGCTCACGCTGTCTTTGAGCCTGCTTCTGCCTCTGTTTCTACCCCTGTTTCTAAATGCGGCCGCCGCACAATCATCCAATCCACATCAAACATCAGGCTACGTCCCACAGCGGGTTTATGATTCCGGCGAAAAAAAGTTTGCTGATTTCGAGGCTATGCTGGTCGAATTGGCCCGCGCCGATGTCGTCTTCGTTGGCGAAAAACACGACGATCCGGCGACGCACAAATTGGAACGCGCAATTTTGGAAGGGCTGCTGCGCCGCAAAGTCACACTGACGGTTTCCATGGAGATGTTCGAGCGGGACGTGCAGCCGCTGCTAGATGATTATTTGTCTGGCAAGTTGAGCGAAGAGGCATTTCTGAAGACCTCTCGCCCCTGGCCAAACTATGCCGCCGACTACCGCCCGATTGTTGAACTGGCGCGTACGCATCGCTGGCCTGTGATAGCAGCCAATGTTCCGCGCCGGTACGCCTCACAAATTTCCAAACAGGGGCTGACTGCCGCGGATGCACTGCCCGCCGTCGAACGCAAAATGCTCGCGGCACAGTTCCAATGCCCATTCGACGATTACTTCAAAAAGTTCGGCGAAGCGATGAGCAGTCATCCAGGTGGGGGAGAAGAGAAGAAGTCCGAAAAGCCAGAGAAGAAGGACGAAAAGAAAGAGGCGGAAGAGCGCGCAATGACTGAAAAGTTTTACTTTGCGCAGTGCGTCAAGGACGAAACGATGGCCGAATCCATCGCCGCGCGCTTCGATACTGCCAAGGCCTCGACAACCAAGTCGCTGATTGTCCATTACAACGGCTCATTCCACAGTGATTTCAAACTCGGCACCGCTGCGCGCGTCATCCGCCGTCTGCCCAAAGCCAAAGTCAAAGTTGTCACCATCGTCGCGGTCGAAGATCTGGATTCGATCAAGCCCGACGAATACCGCAAGCGTGGCGATTACGTCATCTTCTGTCTGCAAACGCCAAAAGCTCCGGCGAAAGCGCCAGAAAAGGGTAAAGACGTCCCTGCAAATTAACCGTTCCGTTTGAGGTCGAAGCCAAGGATGAGTATCGAATGTTCCATCGCGATTCCGGCTGAAGGCTACCTGCGAACTTTCGAGTCCGAAATTGATGTGCTGGCCGGGAATGATCTGCTGGTGCGCGGGGTGATGAGCGACCACCGCTTCGCCTTTGAGCATCGCTGGAATGTTCGCGTGCCGGATTACGAAGTCATTGCCGCTTCCGCGTGGCAGATCGCGGGAGAGCACGCGCAGTTTCGCCCTGAGCTTTGTGAACGCTACGCTGGTATTGCAGGCGTTCGTATTGGGCGAGGCTTCTCCAAACAGGTTGTCGGGGCGTTAGGTGACCTGCCGGGAGCGCAAGAGCATCTGCTGACGGCGATTGAGATGGCTCGCATCGCACAACAGGTCTATCAATACACCCCGGAGTTTGAAGCGCAATTCCCTGCGGCGACGGACAGCGGCAGTGAAGCCGCGCACGTCGCCTGGATGAAAGACCGAGCGTATATGAATCTGGCTAATTCCTGTTACGCCTACCGCGACCAGAGCGAGGCATTGTTCGCGAGCAGGGAAGTCCGTTGTGGTTTTGATCTGAGTCTGACGCGGCCACAGCCGGGCGAAAAGCGCGTCTTCTGGCGCTTAAAGCGCGTTTCCATCGAACTGACCAATCACGGTTATGCTTGCGAAAGTGCTATGGACGACCGCATTCACGACATTCGGATCGGCTTCGATTTGTCGCGCGGCGGCATGATCTCCAATGCCCTGAGCCGAGGTTTGCGCGTGCCGTACCACGGTATCTGCGAAGACGCACAGTTGCGCACGCCGGGCTTGAATGGCTTGCAGGTAACACCCGCCTTCATCGCTCAGTTTGCCGAATACGTGGGCGGCGCTTCGGGCTGCACACACCTGTTTGATCTTTCGATTGATTGCTTGCGGTTGTTCAGATTCGATCAATGAGTTTGAGCGGCCATCTTCATCCCTTCGCCAATTTTATTTTGGTCTGCTACTCTTCGCCCTGTTGCCGACTGCTTGCCTGACCGTCTCCTAAAAACCAGTAAAATCCAACGGAGGAACAATGAAGCGATTTTTCCTTGCTCTAACTGTCGTGAGCATTCTGGCAATCTCCGCCCTGACGCAGGAAAAGGGAATCCCCCCAACGCTGCTCGGCCTGGCCAATGCCGAACGCGCATTCGCCAAAATGTCTGTAGAGAAAGGGGTGCGCGAAGCCTTCTACGATAACTTCGCCGAAGACGGTATCAACTTCCAACCACATCCAACCAACACCAGAGAGGCTTATCGCAAAAGCTCCGCGCCACAAACCCCGCCACCGATCACACTAAACTGGGCACCAATCTACGGAGATGTATCTCAGGCGGGCGACCTTGGTTATACGACCGGGCCGTACACGCTGGAAGACCACAGCCCGGCAAAACGACCGGTGCGGCATGGAATGTATTCATCAGTTTGGAAGAAGCAGGCCGATGGCCGTTGGAAGGTTGTTCTTGATCTCGGCATTCAAGTGCCTATGGCCGTCGCGCCGCTCAAAGCGCCTTTCCGAGGCGCGACGTTATGGAATGTAAAGGCCGGGAGCGGGAACATTGAAGAAGAAATTTCCTCCTTGCTCACAGCCGACCGCGCATTCTTCGACGCGGCCAAAAGTAGTGGTGCGCAAGGCTGGAAAAGGTTTTTGAGCCGCAACTCTCGCATCCATCGCAATCAAACGATGCCCGTGGTCGGCGGTCAGCCGTTGCAAGATTGGATTGGCACACAAGTAGTAGCTTTAACCGGCGAGCCGATCAAAGCAGATGTCGCGCGTTCGGGCGATCTCGGCTACAGCTACGGCAAATATGAGTTGAAGGCCGAGAAGGCTGAGAAGGGCTATTACGCCCGCGTCTGGAAGCGCGATGCCAAGGGCGACTGGCGCATTGTGTTCGATGTGACCGCGCCACTGCCCGAAGAGAAAAAACAGGAGAGGCAATGATTCGTATAAATTAGGTACAATCCAGCCTATGAAATTGACGAGATTCGAAGTTCTGGCACTGCTCCCGGATAAACCCGAAGTGACGGGATACGGGATCGTGGTGTCACCTTCGGGGCGTACTAGCTTGCAGGAGTGGACGCAGGAATATGAAACCGTGGTGGATGGACTGCCAGAGCGTTTCGATGCGCGATTGGTCTGGCATAAAAAACAGCCCGAACTCGGTCTTCTGATTCTGATCAAGATTGGAGCGGACCCGAAGACGCAGGTTAGCTTCTACCTGAAGCCAGACCCCGCAAAGCTGAAAAAACGCTATCGGTTAAATCCATTCCCGCGAAAATCAGAAAAGTGAGTTTCTGATCCGGCCATCGTTTTTAAGAAGCGGGAACCGTAGCGCAATTTGTGGGATTCCTGAATGGAGTCAAAACTCGTAATCCGCCGCCACGACCTGTTCACAAATCTCTTTCGAGCTTGCAATCACGGGCAGGTGATATTCGTGTTTGGCATAACGATCCAGCGCGGCCAGATCGGCATAACTCGCGACCAGCGCCAGATCGAATGAACGCGGCGAGCGAATGACATCAAAGCCAGCCTCAAATTCCACAATCTCTGAAATCCTGGACGGCAAGGCGCGCAGCATTTCCAGAAATGCATGGCGGTCGGCTTGCGGGGTATCGGCCTTGAAACGAAACATGACGATATGGCGAATCACGTAATCTCCTTTTTGAGATAGGTTGATTTGATTTTGAAAAGTGCTTACTCGATTGCGGCGTCAACGATTTTAAGCTGGCAGGTTTCGCGGTTGTTCCAACTGTTAATTTCCAGCCTGCACAGCAGACTTACCTCTTTGGTTGCCGCCAGTTTGGCCTGATGGTCCGATGCATTCCACCACAAAGCCTCGATAACGGTTTTCTCCCCGCCGATCAACAACTTTAAATGTTTTTCTTTGATCGTTTGCATGCCGCGCAGGGGTAATCGCCGCATCAGAAATAATGGTTGCGGATTGCCGATGCCGTGCGGCTCCAAGCGAGCCAAGGTTCGCGTTGTTGCGACCGTCGCATCTTTTAAATCCAGTTCGGCGTCGGCAGTTAGCACACGACCCATCTCCTCTTCGCCCAAAATTTCAGAAGCGTGGCGATTTAGCCGCCAGCGCACTTCTTCGATTTTGGCGGATTGGATGGTGAAGCCGGCAGCCATCGGGTGCCCGCCATATTTGACCATTGCGTCAGAAACCGTGTCCAGCGCCTCGACCAAGTGAAAGCCACTGATCGAACGGCCGCTGCCGTGCGCCACGCCTTCTTCGTTAATGGCGCAGATCAGGGTCGGCCGCCCGGTCATCTCGACAATTTTCGAGCAGGCGATGCCAAGTACGCCGCGATGAAACCCTTCTTCTTCCAAACCGGCAAAGAGCAAGACGCGGTCTAACTTATCCTTTTGCTCCTCAACGACCTTCTTTAGCTTTTCAAGTAAAACGAACTGAATGTGCTGGCGATGCGAATTGAAATCGTCTAGTTGCAAGGCAAGTTTCATCGCTTCTTCATCGGTTTTGGCGTCAAACAGATTCAGCACGGAATTGGCATGGGCGACGCGACCAGCCGCATTGATGCGCGGACCAATCTTGAAGCCTACATCAAATGGCGTGATTGGCGCTCCGACATTCGACATTTTCAGCAACGCACGCAGGCCGGGGTTGTTGCTGGGCTGGCTCAAGCCACGCAGTCCGTAGGTGACAATCGCGCGGTTTTCGCTAACTGACAGATCCACCATATCGGCGACCGTGCCAATGGCCGTAAGCTTGGCCAGACTGGCAACGATAGCATCGCGCTTCGGGTGGTCCGCCAGCAGCGCCTGCGCCAATTTGAGCGAGACGCCGCAGGCGGCCAAGTGCTTGTTCGGATAATCCAGGCCGGAAGAGCCTTTTGGGCAGAGCACCGCGAACGCGTCGGCAGGTACGTCTTCGCCATCAGGCAAATGGTGATCGCAGATGATCAGATCAATGCCAAGTTCGCGCGCCAATCGAGCTTCAGCGTGAGACTTGATGCCGATGTCGGCGGTGACAATCACCTGAAAGCCATCCTTGGCAGCTTTTTCAACAATTTGCTTTGACAGGCCGTAGCCTTCGGTAAATCGGTTGGGAATGTAGCAGGAGATGAGATCTGCACCGCCCAGCAGCCTCAGGGTCTGCGATAGAATAACGCTGGAAGTTGTGCCATCCACATCGAAATCCGTGACGATCAGAATGCGCTGGCGATCGCGAATAGCCTGGCGCAATCGTTCCACTGCCTGTGGCATGTCGCGCAACAGGTCAGGCGAATGAAGGTCTGCCGAAAATTCCGGGGCGAGGAACTTTTTCACTTCAGTCGCGTGTGACAGACCGCGGTTGAGCAGGCAGCGAAGGATAATTTCCTCTTCGCCGGTTTCACCGCACAAAGCTTGCAGCGCCGCTTCATTGCAAGCAGTCAATTGCCAACGCGCGCCGGAAAGCCCGCGCGTAATTTTCATTGTTGATGGACGACTCATTTAAATTTTGAATTGCTTCTCTGACGGAAGCTGAACCGATCATGCCGGAAAGCGATGGCAAGTATGCCGAAGGATCAGGTTAAATGACAAGCAACAGTGACATTTGCGAGAAAAGAAAGAGCGATTTTGTTCGATGGCCGCCAAGCCAAACTACAATCCGCGCCCTTTCATATTGCCAAGGCAGAGAGTTTTTTTCGCAGAGTGGGAAATTCCGGGAACCTTTCTCCCCTAGTGACGTGTTAGGGCACGTGTGTGTAGTTTGTGTGAGGTGATCAACCGGCCGCGAAAGCGAGGGAGGTCACCTCAATTTTTTTGCCCACTAAGCGCTCCGACCTCATGACGACCGGCCGGTCACCAGGCTTATCAAAATACCTGACAGGCCTGAGCTTTACAGCAATCCATTGAATGTTTTAGTCTGACGTTGCTCGAAGCCCTACCCCTCAGTTCTGTTGCGAACGATCACTAGGAAGATGCATCGGCGAATCTGCATCGGGAAATAATCTGTCGAGCAAATAAACTGCCGGGCAAATCTGGAAGTTGTCTTCATGCAAAACTGCTTATGAAACCTTTGGTAAATTTATCAAGCACTCCTTTCCGCAATCGGCGGCTGTTTTGGCTGGCGATCCTGCTGCTTTTCTTAGTCCCAGCGTATTTCGGGATGAAGACGGTTGAGACGGCGAGTCTGATTAATAGCGACATCTCTAAGCAGGAGGTGAAGACGAAGGCTGCCGAAGCTCAGCTTAAAAGTGTAAACAAGCCGGTGTTCTCTAAAACCAACGTCTCGCCTGAACAGAACAGGCAATTGGTGGCCGCCAGCGAACTGATCGTCCGCCGCGCATTCTCCTGGTCGGAACTGCTCAGCGATATTGAGCGCAGCATGACTCCGGGCGTCCGCGTGTTGCGTGTGGCTGTGACCCAAATTCAACCGAAGGAGCGTGCCGAAGTCTTCGATGGTACTGATAATTCAGCGACGCTGGGTATAAGTGTGATTGGCAAGAACGGGCAGGACGTGACCACGATGATAGACAGAATGCACGGCTCAGGGCGGTTCAAGGTTTTTCCAATGAGCAAGAAAGCCGTTGAAGGCATGGAAGACATCGAGTTTGAGCTGAGAGTCGAATACTACCCGCGAAATTCGGTCGCGCGCGCGAACCAGATTGCCGCCTCTAAAACTTCCACCAAGGTTGCGAAGAAGAAATAATGACGCTGAATTCAAAAAATATCTTTGGTGGATTGCGTGAAACAACGCAGGGAATGCGGCTGAGTTTGGTCGAAATCATTGCTTTGCTGACGGCGCTGGTCTTCGCCGGCGTGGTTACGTTCTACTATTTCACCAAAGTGCAGCCGCTACAATCGCAGTTAGACACGCTGAAAGAGCGCGAGGCGGCCGCCAAATTACAGGTCGAAAAGTACACCACCGATGAACAGAAGCGGCAGGAGCAAGCCTCGAATGCCGAAGAGATTCTGGCCAGTCTGCGTACCTTCGAGATTTATCTGAAGCCTGATGAGCGCGGAATGACCGAGATCATCAACGAAATTGATACGCTGGGTAAAAAGCACGGCGTGCTGACTGGCGATTCCGCCTATCGCGTTGCCGAAGCCGACCAACCGGTGGACGAAAAGGGGCAGCCAAAACAGAAGACATCCAGCGACGACAAGCAAAAGATCTATCCGGCGCTGGGCATTGACACCAATGTGATCGGCGAATATCCAAACCTGCGCCGCTTTCTGGCGGATATGGAACACAGCCGACAGTTTTTGATCATCAACGCGCTGACCTTCCAGGGCGAATCCGACAAGGTCCGCCAGCAGGCGCAGAAGACTGGCAAATCAAAATTGCAGATGAGTTCGCCTGAAGGCATCCCGGTTTCGCTGAAGGTCGAGCTGGATACCTACTTTCAATCGCCTTACAAAAGGCAGATGACCTATGTGCCCGCAGCAACGTCAAACAGGGCCACGGAGCAATCTTCTGGTAAGGCCATGCAGAAGGCGTCGTCGCAATAAACGCTCTGAAGATTTGAAATTCAAGATTCGAGATTTGTGAAATGAGTATAGAGAAAGTAACAAAAGATTCAGGAGAAAGGCGGAAAAGGATTGCGCTCGGCGTACTGTTGCTGGTCATGGTTGTGATCATCTATTTCCAATTCTTCTCCGGTGATTCAGGGCCGAGTCAATCGGGGGTAGCAACGACAGCGGGCAACAGGACGCCAACGCCGACGCCGACTCCGCGCCCGCTACCTATAGGTCAAAAGCCTGAGCCGATCATCTCCCAGCCGCTCCAACTGGCTTGGTTTAGCCGGAACATCTCTGGTGATGGCACAGGCCGCAATATTTTCGTCTATCCGACACCAACACCAGTCCCACCTCCGCCTCCGGCACCTCCGCCTGTTCCAGTACCGACTCCGCCGATCTTACTCTCATCGATCAATCCGACTGGTGTGATTGGGCGGACGGGCGATTTCGTCATGACGCTTCATGGCGACAAGATTCCGGCGGATGGGCAAGGGTTCCTGGATGGGCGTCCGTACGAGAGCAAATTCATCAGCCCGACTGAACTGCGGGTGCAGGTGCCGAGTGAAGCAATTCGAACTTCGGGCAATCTGGGCGTGCAAGTCCGTAGCCGCGCCGAAGCCGCTCTTTACTCCAATCAGTTATCGCTGAATGTGGCTGAGCCTCCCCCGCCGAACTATCGTTTTATTGGGCTGATCACCAGCAAGAATGCAATGATCGCAGTGCTGAAATCACAAGGTGATGATGGGGAAGTGTTCAATGTGGTCAAAGGGCAGAAGTTCGGCAGAAATTGGCGCGTGGCCAATATCACGTCGCAGAAGATCGAAGTCGAAGATACAAACCTTCCGCTACCCGGAGGCCGTTATATTAACCACACCATCAATTTCACCGGCGAGGGCAATTAAGCCTCTCGTCTGGCCGGTCGGCGTTCGTTGTTCGCTTTAAATCTCAGGTGTCAGAAAATGAACCATTCCGAAAAAAGCCTTTCTGAAAAAGTATCGAAGGAAAATCCGCGACGCGGCGAGCGCGGCTACGCGTTGATTGCGCTGATGGGCGTCATGATGTTTGCGCTGATTTTGACGACCGTCGCGGCTCCGCAGGTGAAGAAAGAGACGCAACGCGAACGCGAGGAAGAGATGCTTTGGCGCGGGGAACAGGTCGCGTCGGGCATTGCGCGTTATTTCAGAGATAACGGCGGCCGCTGGCCGCTGGGAGAGAAAGGCATGCGGGATTTGGTTGAAGGCATTCAGTCCGCCAGCCAAATCGGCGCTAAGAAGAAGAAGTATCTGCGCCCTTCCGCCTTGTGCGATCCGATGACGCCTTGTCCGTCGGGAACCATCAATTGGCGGCTGGTCTATCAGGGGGATCCGCTGGCAAGCGAGTTGTACCAAGCCTATGACGCGCTCCGCCAGAAGGCCACACTGGAAGGCATACCAATGCGGCAGCCAGAGATGCTGGCGCAACTGGAACTGATGGCCAGGGCCGGTGGTATGAAAGTAGCCGGTGATCCTGCCCCTGCGAACCCAAACAGCGGCAATCCACAGGGAGGACAAGGCGATCAACAAGAAAACCAATTGGGGCCTAAATCTTCTGATAAAGATACCGCGCCTATCATTGGCGTTGTCAGCCGCAAGACTGACCATATGTTCCGTAGCTATTACGGCATTGTGGAATACGACCACGCGCTCTTCTTTCCAACCATTCCCGTCCAGGCGGGCGGATTTATCTCTCCGCTGGCGCTGGCAGGTGGATTTGGCGGTGCCGCACAGCCAGACAATTCTTGCCCGGATGGCGGCAAACTCATTAACGGCAAGTGCTACGGCGGGCTGGTTTGTCCTCCTGGCGCCTGTTGCCCTCCACGACATAAAGACGCCAACGGTAATTGCGTGAATTAACCTGGCTGGCAATCAAATGCGGCAATATTGTTTGCCGATGAGCCGAATGCGGATAACACAGATGATGTGTTCATCCGCATTTCTCTTTTGGCCTGCCCTTATTTTGGCCTGCCCTTTGACTTGATTGATTCCCGAAGCTCTGTTGACGATACTAGGCTATTCCCACACTCTGATCACGAGGAGATTGCATGAAGGTTTTAGTTACTGGCGGTGCTGGCTACATCGGCAGCGTGGTCGTCGAACATCTCATCAAACATCGCCATCAAGCCGTCGTTTACGATAATTTGAGCAAAGGTCATCGCGCTGCTGTTGCGCCTGAAGCCGCATTTGTCGAAGGCGATCTGCGCGATGCCGACACGCTGGCCCGCGCGCTGGACGAACATCAGATCGAAGCCGTCATTCACATGGCCGCTGATTCGCTGGTCGGCGAATCCATGGCCGACCCGCTGAAATATTTCAATCACAACACTGGTGGTGCGATGTCGCTGCTGGGCGCGATGCTGAAAGTCGGCGTCAAAAAGGTTGTGCTCTCTTCGACAGCGGCAACTTATGGCGCGCCCGAAACCATGCCAATCACCGAAGAAACCCCACAAATTCCGACCAATCCATACGGCGAAACCAAGCTGATGATCGAAAAGATGCTGCGCTGGTGCGACGAAGCCTACAGCCTACGCTACGTCAGCCTGCGCTATTTCAACGCCGCTGGAGCCAGCGAACGCTGTGGCGAAGATCACAAGACAGAGACGCACTTGATCCCCAACGTGCTGCGCGTGGCGGCGGGTAAGGTTTCGCACGTGAACATCTTCGGCGAAGATTACCCAACGCCCGACGGCACCTGCGTTCGCGATTACATTCACGTAATAGATTTAGCCGAAGCGCACATTCTGGCGCTGAATGTGATGGAGCGCCGCAGCGATTTCTACAATCTAGGCTACGGCAGCGGTTATTCCGTTGCTGAAGTTGTCGAGATGTCGCGTCAGGTCACAGGCAAAAGGATTTCGACCGAAGCTTCGCCGCGCCGAGTGGGCGATCCGCCAGTGCTGATTGCCAGCCCCGACAAAATCATGCGCGATCTGGGCTGGAATCCGCGTCACAGCGAACTGGATCGCATTATTGAATCCGCATGGCGCTGGCATCAGGCGCATCCGAACGGTTACCACCAATAGGTGGCAGATAGCAGGTAGTAGTTGATAGGAACTCTTAGCGTATACCACCGACCACCATTTTATGAGAGTTATTGCTGGACAATACAAAGGCCGCCGCTTGAAAGCGCTTGAAGGCAATTCGGTGCGCCCGACTACTGATCGGATGCGCGAGACGCTTTTCAATATCCTGTCGCCGCGCATTGAAGGCGCAAAGATCCTGGACCTGTGCGCGGGTTCGGGCGCGATTGGCATTGAAGCTTTATCGCGCGGCGCGGCACACGTTACCTTAGTCGAAATGTCGCGCAAGTCGGCAACGGTTATCAGCGAAAATCTTCGTCATTGTGGCATCCGCGAAGACTACAAATTCCTTCCGCGCGATGCGCTGACCGCGCTGAAGTATTTCGCCCGCGAAGAACAACAATTCGACATCATCTACTTTGACCCGCCATACGATTCGGAACTCTATTCGCCCGTGCTGTGGCAGATAGCGCGAAACAATGTGCTGACGGAAGACGGCATCGTCATTGTCGAACACCGCCGCCAATTACTGCTTGCGCCTAACTACGATGACTTGCGCCCCTACCGCGAACTTCTGCAAAGCGATTCCTGCCTAACGTTTTATCGAACTGAACGCGGCTTGATTGGGGAAAGTGAAGAGAACACGGAACAAACGGAAATGACGGAATAAACGGAAGCTCGCGGCCTTTACTTCATCCTTTCCGGTCGCTCACGCTTCCGGTTCCATATCGAAAATCTGCAAGCTCAGCCACCAAAATCCGTCAACGTTGTATATCGTTTAGTTCGTGCTACATTTTGTAGAGCATTTCCATCACGACAGGGGATCAACAAAAGGGAGTGAAGATGTTTCGCCGTACTGCAAAGTCCATCGCTTTTCTGGTTATCGTTTCCATGCTTTCGCCGTTCACATTGGCGCAGAGCGGGCGAGGCCGCACGCCAACCACGCCAACGCCCAAGCCCGCGCCTAAACCAAACACGCCAACGACCACTGTGCTGGGCATTCCTGATGGCGGCAAACTGACCAAACAGGATATGGACGGGTTAACTTCGCGCTTTGCCTTGCGCAACGGATTGACCGTGCTGGTGCGCGAAAAACATTCTTCGCCGCTGGTTGCCATCAACATCGCGGTCAAGGCTGGTAGCCTGAGCGAGCCGGATGATGCCGTCGGCATTGCGCGGCTGACTCACAAAGCCATCTTGTTCGGGACAGAAAAGCGCAATGGTGTGGCCATCGAAAAAGAAGTCGCGAAACTGGGCGGCGTTCTGACTTCGCGGATCACCGAAGAGCAAGCATCATTGACGTTAATTGCTCCGGCAGAGAGCTATCAGGCGATGGTCGAATTGCTGGCGGACGTTATTTCCCATCCGGCCTTCAAAGAAGACGATCTGAAAAAAGCCGCAGACGAAGTTCTGCTCGACAGCCTGCGCGCCCAGGACAATGCCCGGCAAGCAGTAATGGACAAACTGTTTGCTACGGCTTTTACTACACACCGGCTGAAACGCGGCAGCGCTGTGTCAGAAAGCTATTTTGCTACATTGACGCGCCAGCAGGTGCAAGCGTTCTATCAATCGCATTATCAACCAGCCAACACGATCGTCACCGTGCTGGGCGATGTTTTCACGCTGACGGCCATCGGTCAGGTGCAATTACAGTTTGGTAATTACAAAGCCGTTAGCGCGCCAGCCGCGCCAGCGGCTCAATCAGCAGCGCTGGCCAAACCGGCTCCCGGCAGCGGGCAGAAAATGCCGAGCGCGACTGTTGAATCGGCAACTACCGATCAACCTGCGATTAACAGTACAAAATCCACAATGGAAGAAGTTGCACAGGATCGGTTGCGTTACGGCAATGCCCGCGCCGACATCGGTCAAAGTTTGGTCACTGTCGCCTACCGCACGCCTGCTGTTAAAGGTGATAAAGAGGGATTGAGAGACCTGGCTACGATGCAGGTGCTGGCTGCGGTCTTAG
>JBDSAM010000419.1:0-7009 GCA_039922135.1 Blastocatellia bacterium | reverse complement strand
GCCTCGCATCTTTATCTCGTTCAACAAACCGTAACGGACCGGCAAGTTTCCGATTTACCGGTTCGATTTCATGCGACGCGACTACTTTGTGTGTCGTCGCGTCGTAAACCTCAACACCCAACTTGTGCCCCGGAGGTAGAAATCGTGTTGCTCTCACACAAATTCGCTCGACTCCTCACAACAGTGACCTTGACAGTACTGGCAATTTCGCTCCTCGCCTTGCCCGCTGCTGCCAAAAGCAGAAAAGGCAAAGCAGTCGCTTCCCAATCAAAAGTTAAGTCAAGCAAACAAGCCAAAGCTGTTGGCCAACACCTGTCGCGCCGTGAAGCCACCCGACGTGGCAAACGCGGCCGCCATAGCGCCATCAGCGATCTGGCAAACAACGACACAAATGAAACCATAGCCAACCATTCCATAGTTCCCGATCGGATAGAAGTTCTTGAATACGGCTCTACCAGTTCGGCAGATACGTCGCGATGGCTGACCCCTACAACTCCGCGTAAGCTGGTTGCCGATCCTGCAACACAAGCTCTTGCTCCATCGCGCGGGAAAAAGATCAGTATTGACTCCGAACGCGCCATCCAAATTCAACATGCGCTGGCCGCACGCGGACTTTATTCCGGCGAAACGACCGGCATTTATGACAGCGCGACAATTGAGGCGATGCGCCGTTTCCAGATCAATAACAAAATTTCGGTCACGGGCTATCCGACAGCCCATTCGCTCAAACGTCTTGGCCTGGGCAATTGGTAAGCAACAAATTGATTTGATCGGAGTTTAGGGGCAATGCCGCGAGCCTTTGCAGCTACAATTCGCTGGCGGCGTCCCAATGGCAGGCCTCGGCTGTCCTAATAATGGCAAGTCGGCTAAGGATGCCTCTCTCTTTCTGCCGTTGCATGCAACAAGTTCAATCACTCTTCTGCCCTGATGCGTAATAACTGGCAACCGTCTACTGACGAATTCAACCTCTTCCTGCGCTGGCTAGATCCCGACATCGAAAAAGCTGCGCTGCGTTACGAATCCGTGCGGCGCAATCTTATTACCATCTTCGTCCGTCGCGGCTGTCACAGACCGGAAGAACTGGCAGACGAAACCTTCAACCGCGTGATGCGGCGATTGCCCAAGATGATTGACACCTACGTTGGCGAACCCAATCGCTACATCATTGTCGTGGCGCGGAATCTTCATCTGGAATATGTCGAAGAGGCCAAATTTCAAGACTCCCTGCCCGATCACGACCACGACACTGACCTTTCCATTGATCCGCCCGGCGAAGACAAAGAACACAACTATGCCTGCCTGGAACATTGCCTGAAAGAACTCCCCGTTCATCAGCGCAAACTGGTGGTGGAGTATTATTTTGAAGACAGAAGGGCAAAAATTGATCACCGCAAACAGATGGCAGATGGACTGGGGATTGGTTTAAACGCCCTGCGCATCCGCGCGCATCGCATTAGGGTGGCGCTGGAAGAATGCCTGAAGACGTGTTTGCAATAAATGTGCTGGCCTGCATCAAGCCGAAACGCTTCCCCCGCCTGCCCCTTACCGAGTCGGCAGAACATCTTTAACCAAAAAGGGGCTGGTATGTAAATGAAAGAAGAAGTTGAAATTCTTGACACCGAGTTGCGCCAATACCTGTTGGGTGAGCTTTCATCCGACGAGGATATGAAGATCGAAGAGCAATTACTTGTTGACGGCAATGCCATCGAGCAAATGATGATGGTCGAAAACGAGTTGATTGACGATTACCTCACAGGCACTTTGCCTCCATCACAACGAGAGAAATATCAAACGCTGTTTTTAGCCACGCGCGAAGGCCAGCAGAAGGTCAAAGCCGCGCGAGTCTTAAAAAGCCAGCTTGCAAAATTCAGAGAGCCGGAACCGACGTTTTTGAATCGTCTTCAGGCGGTAATGGCGCGGGTCTTCTCCCCGCCGGTACTGCAAGCCATCGCAGCTTTGCTGGTCGTCGGCTTGGGTGTGTTTGGCTGGCGGATGTTCATGCGCCAGTCCGAAGATATTTACCTGAAAGAACGCCCGCTCGAAACCCGCATCAGCGGTGCTCTTTATCTCCCCTTCACCGGCGCATCCAGTGCCGCCAATCAAGCTGATACGGCAAAAATGAAGGCAGCGGAAAGGGCTCTACAGAATCCCTCCACTACTCGCAATGCCGATGCTCTGCATAAACTCGGCAACTCTTACCTAAGCGCCAAAAACTTTGCTCAGGCCGTGATCATTCTTCGCGAAGCTGTCAGCGCTTCCTCAAATGATCCTGCCCTGCACATTGATCTTGCCGTGGCGTTAATGGAATCGGCCAAAACTAAAGCTGACGCGATTAGAGATAAAGACTTTGCGGAAAGCAGAGGGCATCTGGAAGAAGCTTTACGTTTACAGCCGAATTCTCCCGAAGCGTTGTTCAACCTGGCGTTGCTTTATCAAACCCAGAAGCAATGGAAAGAAGCCGAGACGGGTTGGCGGCAATACTTGGCGGTTGATCCAAACTCGAAATGGTCAAAAGAAGCGGCGCGAAATTTGGACGCCGCCATCAAAGGGCAAAATTGATCGAGCAGGCACACGGTGAGCGCGCGCAGGATACGCGCGCTCACCGCCTTTTATTCCAAATAAGGTTCGCTCCCATCCGAGCTTCTGGCTGATAGATTGTTGCGCATAATAACTCGCGCGCAGGCATTCCAACGCAGGATGGAATCGTCGTTGCCTTCCGGCCTGATGGCTTCGGCCTTCTCGAAATGCTCCATTGCGTCCCGCAGCCATTCGTAGGCGTCATGCCCTGCGCCAGGACCATCATGTTGCAACCGCGCTTTGGCCTGCCGTTCGCAAATCAGCCCCGCATAATAGGCCCGCTGATATTCATCCTTAATGCGTGGCAAAACATCTTTGGCCTGGGACGCGCCAACGGCATAGCTCTTGTTGAAACGATCGGTAATCGCCGTTAGCAGCGTGATCAGCGCCTGCTGATTGTCCGGCTCAACATCCAACACATCCAAACAGATGCTTTCTGCCGCTCCCGGTTCGTTGAGCAGGCGGTAAAAATGCGCTCTCTCTAGGGCTTGGTTGACGGCGTCCTTATGGATTGGCTTCAGTTCAAACATAGCGTCTCCCGTTGCTGGCCGCGCAGTTACTTCCCTTTGCCAGTGAGCTTCCGAATCACCCACAAAACCGGATCGTAATATTCATCCACGACGCGCTCTTTCAGCGGGATGATGGCGTTGTCAGTAATGTGAATGTCTTCGGGGCAGACTTCAGTGCAACACTTCGTAATATTGCAGAAGCCTATGCCCAGCGTCTCCTTAAGCAGTTTGGTGCGCGAGGCCGTGTCCATCGGGTGCATCTCCAATCCCGCTACACGCACAAAGAAGCGCGGCCCGCCGAACTCTTCAGTCTTCTGATGATCGCGCAACACGTGGCAGACATCCTGACAAAGGAAGCATTCGATGCACTTGCGAAACTCCTGCACGCGATCAACATCTTCCTGCATGATCTTCCAATCGGCGCCTTCGCGCGGCTTGAAGGGCGGAATCTTTTTGTTGACGCGGTAATTCCACGACACGTCCGTGACCAAATCCTTGATGATAGGGAAAGTCTTCAGCGGGTTGACGGTGATCGGCTGATCGAGCGGCAGGGCATCCATGCGCGTCTTGCACATCAGCGCCGGGCGGCCATTCACCTCGCCTGAACAGGAACCGCACTTGGCTGCCTTGCAATTCCAGCGCACGGCCAGATCGGACGCTTGATGTCCCTGGATGTAATGTAACGCGTCGAGCACTACCATGCCGGGCGCGATCGGGACTTTGTATTCAACGTGCTGCCCGCCATCTTTATCGCCGCGAAAAACTTTCAACGTAGCTTCTGCCATCTTCGCTCTCCTTTACTGGTCTTCCGCTAAAACCTGTTTTAACTCTTCGGGCATTTCCATCAATAGCCGCTGGCTTAGCTTCATCCCTTCGCCATCGCGCGTGATGATGTTGTTCAGTTTGCCCCATTTCGCATCGTCCAGCGTTTCGTAATCAACGCGGGCATGCGCGCCTCGACTTTCTTGACGCTCGCGCGCCGAAATTGCCACAGCTTCCGAAACGACGAGCATGTTTTTCAGATCGTGCTCCAGATGCCAACCAGGATTAAACATTCGCGAACCGTCCACACGAACCCTTTTCGCGCGCTCTTTGAATTGTTCAAGGTTGGCCAGGCCTTTGGTCATGTCTTCTTCGTTGCGGAAGATGCCAATCAAATCTTGCATAGACTCCTGCAAGTCGCGATGCACGTCGTAAGGAGTTTCGCCCGTCGTGCGCTCGAATGGTTCCAGCATCTCGCGCGCCGCGGCTTCAATCTGATCGTTATCAATCATCACTGCGCCTGAGCCGCCCACGCTATTTGCATACTGCGCCGCAGCCGACCCTGCGCGCCTGCCAAAGACCAGCAAATCAGAAAGCGAATTTCCGCCAAGCCGGTTCGCGCCATGAAGGCCAGCGGCAGATTCCCCAGCGGCGAACAATCCCGGCACAGTCGCCGCGCCGGTTTCGCCGTCCACGTTGATGCCGCCCATCACGTAATGGCAAGTCGGCCCAACTTCCATCGGCCCTGCGGTAATGTCCACATCGGCCAGTTCTTTGAACTGGTGATACATGCTTGGCAATTTCTTTTTGACGTAATCAGCAGGCTTGTGGGAGATGTCCAGATAAGCCCCGCCGTGTTCTGAACCACGCCCTTCGCGCACTTCGGTGTAAATCGAACGGGCGACCACGTCGCGCGTCGAAAGCTCCATCCGCTTCGGGTCGTACTTTTCCATGAAGCGTTCGCCGTTCTTGTTACGCAGAATGCCGCCTTCGCCGCGCACTGCTTCGGTCACCAGGATGCCTTGCACGCCCGGCGGCCAGACCATCCCGGTCGGATGGAATTGGACAAACTCCATGTCTTTCAATTCAGCTCCGGCTTCAAACGCCAGCGCCTGTCCATCACCGGTGTACTCCCACGAATTAGATGTAACACGCCATGCTTTACCGATGCCCCCCGTGCAGATGACAACAGCTTTGGCTTTGAAGACTACGAACCGCCCGGTCTCGCGCCAGTAAGCGAACGCGCCAACCACGCGGTCGCCGTCTTTCAGCAGCTTCGTCACCGTGCATTCCATGTACACGTCAATGCCCTGCTGCACGCCGCGATCCTGCAAAGTGCGAATCAATTCAAGTCCCGTGCGGTCACCGACGTGAACCAGTCGTTTGTACGTGTGGCCGCCGAACGCGCGTTGCAGGATTTTTCCGTCCGGCGTGCGATCAAACAGAGCGCCCCATTGTTCCAGTTCGCGGATGCGGTCGGGCGCTTCCTGCGCGTGAAGCTGCGCCATTCGCCAGTTGTTCAAAAACTTCCCGCCGCGCATCGTGTCGCGGAAATGCGGCTTCCACCCATCGGCGGGATCAACGTTGGCCATCGCCGCTGCAATACCGCCTTCAGCCATGACGGTGTGCGCTTTGCCCAGCAGCGATTTGCAGACCACGCCGACCGAAGCGCCTTGATTCAATGCTTCCAGCGATGCGCGCAGCCCCGCGCCGCCCGCACCGATGATCAACACATCGTGTTCGTGAGTTTCGTATTTTTCGTTTGCCATAGCTTAGAGATGGAGGGATGGAT
Source organism: Blastocatellia bacterium (assembly GCA_039922135.1). GTDB lineage: Bacteria > Acidobacteriota > Blastocatellia > RBC074 > RBC074 > RBC074. The sequence continues at coordinate 1,369 of JBDSAM010000419.1, read as the reverse complement.
TTCAGAAAAGTCTCAGATCGTGAATAGCGCCAGATGCAACCAGCTTGATGTAGAAGTCCGTCAGGCCGACGCCAAACAGGCTCAGCCATGCAAACAGCATATGACGCTCATTCAGGATGCTGACGCCACGCCATGTCTTGTATCGCGGCCCGCCCGCCACCGCGCACGAAAAGCAATCGAGTTTGCCGCCGACCAGATGCCGCAGCGAATGGCAGGAAAACGTATAGCCTGACAGCAGAATCACGTTTGCCAGCATGATCAACGAGCCGACGCCAATGCCGAAATGGCCGTCGAACCAAAACGCCTTAATCGCGTCGTACCACAAGACCACAATGAAGATCAGCGCGAGGTAGAGGAAATACCGATGCAGGTTTTGCAGGATGAAGGGAAACTTTCGTTCGCCAATGTACTTTCCCGCCATCGGTCCCGTCACGGCGCAGGAAGGCGGCGAGAGAAAGAAGGCACGGTAGTAGGCTTTGCGGTAGTAATAACAGGTCGCGCGAAATCCCAGCGGCGCGACCAGGATCAACAAGGCAGGCGATAGCGGCCACCATTTATGTTCAGGATCAATCAGCGGCGAGTAGAACGGCGACAGGTATGGCCCCCATTCGTAATCCGTGCCCTGAAACGCACGCCAAGTCGCGTACAAGCCGAAGCCACCCAGCACGGCGATCACCGGTAGCAACTCCAGCACCCACGAGTCGCGTCGCTCGGTCGCTCCCAACGAACGGTCTTGCAAAGATTCAGCCATCAGATTCAGGCAGCAGCGAGACAACAGAGACTGCCGCCCTCTCTCCTTTCTTGATTGGTATTCCGAACGATTGTGAGAATTGCTTCCGGCCCTATTTGCTCGGTCTTGTCGAATGCCTGCGCCGGATAAGTGAAGCGTTGAAACGCGGCGTAGTCTAAGCTGGCTCTGAAGAAGCGTCAACGTTCAGGATGGAGAAGCGATTAATACATTGACGAATTCTCGCGCTGCCGCACTGAAGACTTTTCCTTTGCGATGAATGATGCCAATGGAACGCGTGAACGTGCCTTCGCTGAAATCCAACGCGACCAGCAAGCGAGTGCGCACCTCGTTGACCACTGCCGTTTCGGGCAATATTGACAGGCCGACGCCGACTTCGACCGAACGTTTGATTGTCTCGATGTTGTCGAATTCCATCACGTAATTCACCGCAACTTTGTGCTGTTTTAAAATCTGGTCAATCGTTTTACGCGTTGGAATGTCGCGCTCAAACGCGACGAACTCTTCGCCCGCAAGCTGACTAACGCTAATTCGCCGACTGCCACCACGTTTGCCGCGCGCCAGCCGGTGTTCGGGATTACAAACGACGACCAGTTTGTCCTCGCGCAAGGGGATGACGGA
>JBDSAM010000418.1:0-3520 GCA_039922135.1 Blastocatellia bacterium | reverse complement strand
TCCGGGAGTGGCCGCGCCTCCGCAGACGCTGGGCAGTGTAGCCGGGCCGGGCGTCGGTTCTGGCGTCGGTTCTGCCGGACAGTTTGCCGTCAATGGACTGCGTTCGCGAGGCAATAATTTCACTGTGGATGGATCAGATAATAATGACGAAGACATAGGCGTCCGGCGACAGGGCTTTGTCGCGCTGACACCGCAACCAATCGAATCCATCCGCGAATATCAAACCATCACGCTGCTGCCGCCCGCGCAGTTTGGACGCAATCTGGGCGCGCAAGTCAATGCCGTTTCCAAATCCGGCGGCAATCAGATTCACGGCACGGTTTATGGCTTTTTCAATTCCAGCCAGCTCAGCGCACGTAATTTTTTCGATACCGCGTTTGGCAACGCGACTTCGCCATTGCTGACAGCGGACGGGCGGCCCGTGCTGCTGGATGGTCAGCCGTTGACCGTGCGCAACCAAAGCGGCGGCGAAGATTCATTCACGCTGGCGCAGGGCGGGTTCGCATTTGGCGGACCCATCCGGCGCGAACGGACTTTCTACTTTCTTTCTGCCGAAGGCCAGCACATCAACGCCACAAAAGAAGAGAGCTTCGCCGTCCCGACCGTCGAACAACGTGGGGCATTCGGCACAGGTGCGACTGGCATTACGGTTGATCCGTTCAGCGGAGGAAGCGTCAGAACGACGCCCACAAGTAGCAACGGTGATCTGGTTTTCAGCTTCTTTCCATTTGCGAATAATCCGCGCGGGCCATATGGCGTAAACACATTCACGCAGGTTCTTCCATCCAATGGACGAGGTCTGATCCTGTCGGCGAAGCTTGATCACAATTTCAAGCTTGGAAAATGGCAACAAAGCCTGACGGGCCGTTTCAACTACACGAACGACCGGCGCGAGATTCCAGCCACTGGCCAGGCGATCTTTTCGACTATCCGCCCGCGCGTGCGCGCACAGAACCTCTCACTCTTTTTCAACAGTCAGTTCAGTGATCGTGTGTTTAACCAGGTGCGATTGTCGTATGGAAGGACGCGGCTGAAGTTCGACGAAGTGCGTGACACGCAGTTCCAGATTCCCAGCGACAGTTTCAAAGACACGCCGTTCCTGCTCAACGTACAGCGATTGGATAACAACACGACGCCTAGTGGGGGCAAGGCGAGCGCGGTTATCTATAACCGCGCGGGAAATACGACCGAGACGCTGGCCGGCCCATTAGGACAGATTCAAATTGCCGGTTTCAGCCCAATCGGCGTGGATGCATACAACTTTCCGCAGCGGCGCGTGAACAACACCTATCAACTGGCCGATGTGCTGACCTGGCGCACGGGCGAGCATGCGCTGGCCTTCGGGTTTGATGTCAGGCGGTCGGAGCTAAACAGCGATCTGCCGCGTGTCTTTCGCCCGGTTGTGACGTTCAACGGCGCGCCGCGATTAGTCTTCGACGGCAGCAAGTTCATCGCCCCGGCTGCCAGCGATCCGGTTCAGTTCATTCGCCCCGAAGATCTGGCGGCGATGGGCGCGGCCAGCAACTTCTTTCTGACGCTGACAACTGGCCGGGATGACGCCAGTATCAATTTGCGGTTCTTTCAGACCAACCTGTTTGTGCAGGACGAATGGAAAGTCCGCCCGAACCTGACGCTGTCGTACGGACTGCGCTACGAATACAACTCGCCGCCGCGTGAACTAAACAATCGAATTGAAAGCACATTCAATGATCCGGCGTTGAACTTGCGCGGCGTGGAAGGGCTGAAGCAATTCATTGATGGCCGTTCGCGCATCTTCGATCCTGACCGCAACAACTTTGCGCCGCGCGTCAGCATTGCGTATTCGCCAAAGTTGTTTGGCAAAGATCGCGCGACGGTCTTTCGCGCGGGCTTCGGGTATTTTTACGATCAAATTCTGGGCGCAGTGGTCAGCCAATCGCGCAACGTCTATCCGACGTTTTTGACGCTGAACTTCGGCGGCCTGCGCGCCTTTCCCGAAGAGAACGTGCTGACGTTTATCAACCCGGCGCGCGTGCGGCTGGTAGGAGGCACACGGCTGACGACGCCCGGCACGGTCAATCAACTGAATCCGCAGAATCCGCTTAACCAGATATTGATTGATGCTATCACCCAAAACTTCCCAAACGCTATCAGCCCCACGTTGCCGACGCGTAAGCTGGCAATGCCGGAGTCTTATCAATACTCGTTCTCGTTTGAACAGCAGTTGAATCAGTGGATGACTGTTGGCGCAGCTTATGTCGGCACGCAAGGTCGTCATTTGCTGCGCTTCACAACGCCCAACCTGGGGCCAGCGACTAACATTGTGCCAACCAGCTTTCTCCAGGTGTCATCCGGCAGCGTGACCGTGCCGCAAGTGAGCGGACGCATTTGCAGCCCTTCACCAGCATCCAGAGGATTGTGCCAGCCAGGCCGCGTTACGCCGGGCGTGGGCGCGGTTAATCAGTTCGAGACCTCGGCCAATTCGCGCTACGATTCTTTACAGTTGCAGATGCGCGGGCGGCTAAATGCTGGATTGCAGTACCAACTGGCTTATACGCTTTCGTCGGCAACCGATGACGTGTCGGATGTTTTTGATCTGGCTGGCGCATACACGCTGCCGCAGAACAGCTTAAATCTGGCGGCGGAACGCGGCCCGGCCAACTTTGACGCGCGCCATCGCTTCACATACGTCGCCACACAAGACCTGACACCGCTGGCTGAAAAGGTCGGCCAGATGAAATGGTTCCTGAACGATCTGCAAGTTTCGGGCATTGGCCGCTTTCAGACGGGGCAACCCTTTACGGTCAATTCGATCTTTGATGTGAATCTGGATGGCAATCTGACCGACCGTATCAACACAACCGACGGAATCGTCCAAACAGGCGATGGACGCCAGCCGCTGCAGTTGGGCATCCAGAATGTGAGCAGCCTGCTGGCACCCATCGGACAGGATGGCAAAGTCGGGCGCAACGCTTTTCGCGCGGGTGGCCTGGTTGAAGTTAATCTTGCCATCTCAAAGGGCATGCGGATTTATAAGCAGCACCGGCTGGCGGTTCGCGCTGAGTTTTTCAATCTGTTCAATCGCGCGAACTTTGGAGTCCCGGTTCGCTTGCTTGAAGCGCCCGGCTTTGGACAAGCTGTCAACACAATCACGCCAGGGTTGCGCGTTCAGTTTTCGCTAAAGTACGAGTTTTGAAAAAGGCGGCGATGTTGCCGTGACGACCGCACTCCCAGCGATCCTGTTCACGGCGAAGATACTCCCGGCAGTAATTTGGAGTTAAACCATGTCTCTTTCCGATCTCTCCTCGCGTTCAAGATTTATCATTCGATTTCTATTGGTTGGCGCGGGCACGCTGCTCGTGGCATCGCAGTTGACGGCATTGCGCGTTCAACTAGCCGCGCCGACGATCTCGACTTCGTCGTTGAATACGGCGCGCGACAGCCATACCGCGACGCTGCTGCCAAATGGCAAACTGCTGGCGGCGGGCGGGCGTAACGCACGCAGCGGCGATGCCAGCGGCGCGCTCAGGTCGGTGGAAAT
>JBDSAM010000417.1:0-3147 GCA_039922135.1 Blastocatellia bacterium | reverse complement strand
AGTTGGACAGCTGGGAAGCCTATCGCGATGTCCGGCGATTGGGCCGCAAGACTAGATTGCCGGAACCGCAGCGCGCGACGCTGTGGGCTATCTTCGACCGTGTGCGTGCGCAACTGAACGAACGCGGCTTGATTACCTACGCCGGTTTGTTCAGCCGCTTGGCCGCGCAGCTTGCCGAAAGCAAACAATCGCCCTTCGATTTTGCCGTCGTGGACGAAGCGCAGGATGTCGGCATTCCGCAATTGCGATTTCTGGCCGCACTGGGGGCAGACCAGCCAAACGGATTGTTTTTTGCCGGCGATCTGGGCCAGCGCATCTTCCAACAACCGTTTTCCTGGAAAGCGCTGGGTGTGGACATTCGCGGGCGTTCACGCACGCTGAATATCAATTACCGAACTTCGCACCAAATCCGGCAGCAAGCCGACCTGTTGCTGGGGCCGGAAGTTTCCGATGTTGACGGCAATACGGAAGAGCGCGGGAACACAGTCTCGGTTTTCAACGGCCAGCCACCGGCAATTCAGATTTTGAAGAGTCAGAAGGAAGAAGCGAAAGCCGTCGGCCTTTGGCTTTCAGAACGTGGTAAGGAAGGTGTGAGGCCAGATGAAATCGGAGTCTTCGTTCGCTCCGATGCGGAACTGGATCGAGCGAAAACGGCGGTCGAAGCTGCCGGGCTAAAGTTCAAGATTCTGGATGAAAATGTCGAAACGACCAGCGGTTTTGTTTCGCTCAGCACGATGCACTTGGCCAAAGGCCTGGAATTCCGTGCGGTGGTCGTAATGGCTTGCGATGACGAAACTATCCCATCGCAAGAGCGAATCGAGTCGGTAAGTGACGAAGCGGATTTGGAAGATGTCTACAACACGGAACGCCATCTGCTTTACGTCGCCTGCACCCGCGCGCGGGATTATCTGCTGGTGACAAGTGTCGAACCAGCATCCGAGTTTCTGGATGATCTGCGGATGTGAGATTGGTTAATCAATCGGACGCCATTCGCGCCCATCGCGTTCCATCAATTCGTCAGCTTCTTTTGGCCCCCAGGTTCCAGCCGCGTAATTCGGGAACGAGCGGGGTGGCAGGGCTTTCCACACGTCCAGCACCGGTTCGATCACGCTCCATCCGGCTTCGACCATATCGGCGCGTTGAAACAGCGTCGCATCGCCGATCATGCAGTCATACAGCAATCGTTCGTAGCCTGTGCTGGGCACGCTGCCGAAATAGTCTACGTAGTTGAAGTCCATCTTGACCGCGCCCAATCTCATGATTGGCCCTGGGATCTTCGCGCCGAATCGCAAAGATATGCCTTCGTCCGGCTGAATGTGAATGACCAGACGGTTAGTTCTCAAACGCTCAACCGGCGTGTCGCGAAAGAGCATCAGCGGGGCGCTTTTGAACTGGATGGCAATCTCGGTGACACGCTTCGGCAGATGTTTCCCCGTGCGCAGGTAGAAGGGCACGCCCGCCCAGCGCCAGTTGTCAATGTTCAGCTTAAGGGCGACAAAAGTTTCGGTCGTGGAGTTCGGCGCAACCTGTTCTTCCTGGCGGTACCCGGGCACGCGTTCGTCTTTCATCACGCCTTCGCCATACTGGCCGCGCACGGCGCGCGTCAGCACTTCTTCAGGCGGAATCGGCGAGATGGCGTGCAGCACCTTTGCCTGTTCATCACGGACGGCATCGGCATCGAATGAAATTGGTGGTTCCATAGCCGTCAGCGAAACAAGCTGGAACAGATGGTTGGGAATCATGTCCCGCATCGCGCCTGAAGTCTCGTAATACCCGCCGCGCTTTTCAACGCCGACGGTTTCGGACGCCGTAATCTCCACGTGATCAATGTAACGGCGATTCCAGACCGGTTCGAAGATGCCGTTGCCGAACCGGAAGACCATGATGTTCTGGACGGTCTCTTTGCCCAGATAATGGTCAATGCGATAGACCTGCTGTTCTTTGATTTCACTTCGGATTTCAGCATTCAGCGCGCGCGCCGATTCCAGATCGTGGCCGAAAGGCTTTTCAATAATCACACGCCGCCACTGGCCATTCTCTTCCTGCGCCAGCCCGGCAACGCTTAATTGGCGAATGGCTTCGCCGAAAAACTGTGGCGCAATAGCCAGGTAATAAAAATAATTCCCTTTTGTATTGTGATCGCGGTCAGCGCTAGCCAGAGCCTCCTTCAACTTTTGGTACAACTCAGGGCTTTGCACGTCGCCGCCGACGTAATAGATGCGATGCAAGAACCAATCCCACGTATCGGCTTCAACTGTGCCGGTGGCAAAGGTCTTCATGTCTTTGCTGATCTGCTCGCGAAAGGCGTTGGTGTCCATTGCAGTGCGCCCCGTGCAGACGATGGCGAATTCGCGCGACAGCAGATTGGCTTTGGCCAGGTTGTATAGAGCGGGGAACAGTTTGCGTTTAGTCAGATCGCCGGTCGCGCCGAAGATCACCATTACGCAAGGGTCGGCAGGCTTGCCAGAGTTCGGTGCATTTCCATTGTTTTCGTTCATTCATTCTCCGGTTGTTTTTATGGAAGATTATTGAAGCGTGGCTGGCTGCTGTTTGACTATCCGCCGCTTGGGCGTTCGATGTGCCCGCCGAATTTGTTCCGCATCGCTGACAGCACTTTCTCCGCGAACGAATGTTCCTGGCGCGACCGGAAACGCGTGAATAAAGAAACTGCCAGCACATCCACTGGCACGGCTTCATCTATTGCCGCCTGAATCGTCCAGCGGCCTTCGCCCGAATCCTGCACAAAGCCGCTGTAGTTTTCCAGCGTAGGATGTTCCATCAGCGCCATCGCTGTTAAATCCAGCAACCACGAACCAACCACACTGCCGCGCCGCCAGACTTCGGCAATCTCGGCCAAGTTCAAATCATAACGCTGCACTTCTGGCAATTCTTTCGACGTAGCGTTGCGCAGAATGTCGAAGCCTTCGGCATAGGCTTGCATCAATCCATATTCGATGCCGTTGTGAATCATCTTGACGAAATGGCCTGAGCCGGATGGGCCGCAATACAAGAAGCCTTCTTCTGAAGTGGTGTCGGTATTGCCTGTTTCACGTCCGGGAGTACGGTCAATGTTTCCGCGCCCAGGGGCCAGGGTTCGCAGTATGGGAGTTAATTGATCGAAGCTGTCTTTCTCCCCGCCGATCATCA
>JBDSAM010000416.1:0-7923 GCA_039922135.1 Blastocatellia bacterium | reverse complement strand
ATTGATCGGCAGCAAATGCGGCGTGAAGATTATGGAGTTAGGCGAATTGGCAAGGCCCAGCCCCTGCGCGATCTCTGGCGTGTGGCGATGATTGAAGACGTTGTAAGACTTGAAGCTTTCGCTGACTTCGACGAAGTGGGTTGCTGAAGTCGGCGACTTCCCTGCTCCGGTGACGCCTGATTTTGAATCGCAGATGACCGGCTGGCATGTCTCAATCAATCCCGCATCCAGCAGCGGCTTCATCGGCACAATGATCGTTGTCGGATAACAACCGGGATTGGCGATCACCTTTGCTCCGCGCAACTCTTCGCGAACGAACTCAGTCAGCCCATAGACAGCCGTTTCCAACAAATCAGGCCGCGCGTGCTCGAAACCGTAAAACTTCGGGTAGAGCGATGCATCGCGCAACCGGAATGCCCCGCTCAGATCAACTACCACGGCACCGGATTCAAGCAACGCTGGCGCGACCTCGTGCGAAAACTCATTCGGCGTGCCCAGAAAAATGACTTGGGCATCCAGCTTGGCAATCGCCGATTCATCAAACGGCTGGCAGACCAGATTTGTCAGACGGGTGAGTTGCGGGTGAATCGTGCTGAGCGGCGTTGGTTGGCCCGAACGCGAAGCGAATGCCCCCACCAATTCCATCCGGGGATGATTCAATAAGTATTTGATTAGATCGCGCCCGGAATAGCCGGTTGCGCCCGCAACCACCGCGCGAACTCGATTGCTCATGACTTGTCTCCGTTGAGTTAGCCTGTGGAAAAAGAAGCGCGGAGTGTACACGAACGGCCGTGGGGCTTAAAGCATCCGGAGCCTCTGGACGCCGGTTGACAAACATCTGACCAAATCTATAATTACGCGCTTCGTTCAAGGGAATTATGAATATCTCGCTCTTGCGAATGCCGCCTGATGGGCTTTCGTTCAATCATCAGTATGCAGCGGATGAACTCGATCTGAGCAAACACGAGTTCGAGTTGGATGCGCCGCCGCAAGTTATCGGGCGCGTTGACCGTGTCGGGATGGATATGCGAGTTCGGGGCGAGATCAGATCGAAGCTGATTGCGACCTGCGACCGTTGTTTGAACGATGTAGTCATTCCCATTGAAGCTCCCTTCGATCTGATCTATTTGCCGGAAGACCCGGCTGCGGGCAAGTCAGGAGAAACTGAACTACACAATCGCGATCTTGATCTGGCCGTTTACGAGAATGATCAGATCAACCTGGACGATCTGGCACTGGAACAGTTGGAATTGAATCTGCCGAACCGCTTGCTATGCCGCGAAGATTGCCGCGGGCTATGTTCCGAATGCGGCGCGGATCTAAACTTGGAAGAGTGCCAATGCCAAAAGCCGCTTGATCCACGCTGGCAGGCATTGGCTGATTTGAAAAATAGCTCGGAACGAGAGAATTAATCCGGACATTTTTATTTTTGTAATTTTGGAGAATTGTTATGCCGAATCCTAAACGACGTCACTCTAAGTCTCGCACTCGCCAACGGCGCGCGCACGACGCACTGAAGCCTATCCAACTGGCCACTTGTTCGAACTGCGCGAATAAAAAACTGGCTCATCGTGTCTGCTCCCGCTGTGGTTATTATGACGGGCGGTCAGTGATTAGAGTCAAAGAACAAGTCTAAAGAAATTGAAAGGTGAATGATGGCGCTCTTTGGGCGATGCATCATTCACCTTTTGCGCCTTTCGTTTGTCTACAATTATCGCTCGCATCTAACTATTCCTACTTGGCCTCGATGCTCACCACCATCGCCGTTGACGCTATGGGCGGCGACCACGCCCCCGCAATAGAAGTTGAAGGCGCTATTCAGGCTGCGCGCGATCTGCGCGTCCGCATTCTACTTGTCGGGCGCGAGGAGCAGATTCGCGCCGAATTGGAACGTCAAGGCATTCCAAACCCACGCAAACAACGCCTGCACATTGAAATCGTCAACGCCACCGAAGTCATCACAATGCAAGACCCGGTCGCGCAATCCGTCCGGCGCAAACGCGATTCTTCAATTCGCGTCGCCGCCCGTCTGGTGCGCGAAGGCAAAGCGCATGGGCTGGTCAGCGCGGGCAACACGGGCGCGGTGATGGCGACTTCCATGCTGGTGATGGGCACACTGCCTTCGGTGGATCGCCCTGCCCTTGCCGGCATCTTCCCCACTCTCAAAGGCAATGGCACGGTGCTGCTGGATGTCGGCGCGAACGCCGATTGCAAGCCGGAGCAACTGCAACAATTCGCGATCATGGGTTCGATCTATTCAAGTGCGATCCTGGGCGTGCGCACGCCGCGGGTTGGTTTGATGAGCATTGGCGAAGAGGACATCAAGGGCAACGATCTGACCAAAGAGACGCTGCAATTGATGAAGGAAGCGCCAATCAACTTCATTGGCAATGTCGAGGGGCGCGATATTTTCACCGGCGATGTGGACGTGATCGTCAGCGACGGCTTCACAGGCAACGTTATTTTGAAGACTAGCGAAGGATTGGTTGAAGCAATTATGGGACTGCTCAAAACCGAATTGGGGCAGACGCTGATCACCCAGACGGGCGCGATCCTTTCGCGACAAGCTTTCCGCAGCGTCAAGAAACGGCTGGATTATTCGGAGTTCGGTGGTGCGCCGCTGCTGGGCTGCAAGCAAATGTCCGTCATCTGTCACGGCAGTTCGACGCCCAAGGCGATTCGCAATGCTATCCGCGTTGCTAAAGAATTCTACAAGGCCGATCTGGGCGAGCGGATTGAGGCCGAGATCAGCGAAATGACACTGAAGTAACATAAGTTTATGAGCAAACTGGTATGAGTAAACTTGCATTCATCTTTCCCGGACAGGGTTCACAGTACCCTGGAATGGGGCGCGATCTGGCCGTCAATTTCCCGGTTGCCAAAGCAGCATTTGATGAAGCCGACGAAGCTCTGGGCTTTAGTCTAAGCGAGCTTTGCTTCAACGGCTCGGAGGAAGAATTGCAACTGACGGCCAACACCCAGCCAGCGATTCTGGCAGCGTCCGTGGCTGCTTATCTTGTGCTTTATGAAAAAGGCATCCGGCCAGACTTCGTGGCTGGCCACAGTTTGGGCGAGTATTCGGCATTGGTCGCGGCGGAATCCTTGGGATTGCATGATGCAATTAAACTGGTTCGCCGCCGTGGTGAATTGATGCAGAAAGCCGTCCCGGCCGGCGTCGGCGCGATGGCTGCGATACTGGGAATTGATGCGGAAAAAGTCGCTGAAGCCTGTGAGGCCGCGTCTCTAGAGGTTGGGCATAACAAGGTATGCGCCCCGGCCAACTTCAATACTCCCACGCAAATTGTCATTGCCGGTCATCATGAAGCAGTCGAGAGGGCCATCGAAGAATGCAAAATGCGCGGCGCAAAACGCGCGATGCTGCTCAAAGTAAGCGCACCTTTCCATTCAATGCTGATGTTGCCCGTACAGGAAAAAATGTCCGAGCCATTGGCTGCCACAACGTTCAACGATCCGGTCTATGAACTTGTCAACAACGTGGATGCCGCAATAGAGGCGTCCGGCGAATATGCGCGCGAAGCACTGATTCGACAAATCTCCGCGCCTGTCCGCTGGACAGACGGCGTGATGCGATTATTTGCCGAAGGCGTGGACACCTTCGTCGAGGTCGGTCCGGGCAAAGTTCTGACCGGTTTGGTCAAGGCCATTGCCAAAGACGCGGGCAAGGAAGTAAAACTGCTTAATGTTGAAGATCAGGCAAGCCTGCAAGCCACTGTAGAGGCCTTGCGGCAATAACAAAGCGATTACGCGGTGAATCCGTAATCCGCAGTCCAAAATTCGCAATCGAACGATGTTTAATCTTTCAGGACAAATCGCGTTGGTCACAGGCGGGTCACAAGGTATCGGGCGCGCCGTCGCGTTGACATTGGCCGAACTTGGCGCAGACGTGGCCGTCATGGCGCGCACGCTGGTAAAATGCGAGGCCGTCGCCGAAGAGATCAAAGCCAAAGGCCGCCGCGCTATCGCCGTTCGCGGCGATGTGGCCAGCGCAGACGAGATCAAAGCCGCTATCGAAAAAGTCGCCGCCGAACTCGGTCCGATTACGACACTAATCAATAACGCCGCCATCACCCGTGATGGGTTGATGCTGCGAATGAAGCGCAACGATTGGGACGAAGTCATTAACACCAATTTGACAGGCGTCTTTGTGGCGACGCAGGCCGTGCTGCCAATGATGACCAAGGCACGAAAGGGGCGCATCATCAATCTGACTTCGGTCGTCGCGCAGATGGGCAATGCCGGTCAAGTGAACTACATTTCGGCGAAGTCCGGCCTCATTGGCCTGACGAAAGCCGTGGCGCGCGAATATGCTTCGCGCAACATCACGGTTAATGCGATTGCGCCCGGATATATCGAGACGCCAATGACAGCGGCGCTGAATGAAGCGGCGCGCAATGCGATGCTTGAACAAATCCCGCTGAAGCGCCCTGGGACTGATTTTGATGTGGCTTATGCGGTTGCGTTTTTAGCCTCGGATGAGGCAGGCTATATTACTGGTCAAGTAATCAATGTTAATGGCGGAATGTATATGTAGTAATGGACGGTGGACGGCAGGTGAGCCGGATTGCTGCCGACTCATCATCCACTTACCACTAAACCTAAATCTTATCGGAGGAACTCATGGCAGATTCAATTGAGGACAAGGTTAAACAGATCATTGTGGATGAACTCGGTGTGGAGGAAACAGAAGTTACCCGAAACGCCCGCTTTATTGACGATCTCGGCGCAGATTCGCTCGACACGGTCGAACTGGTCATGCGCTTTGAGGAAGAATTCGGCATCGAAATCCCTGACGAAGAGGCCGAGAAGATTCAGAGCGTCGGCGACGCCATCACATACATTGAAGAGCACAAGAAATAAGCGCGGATTTTGGTCGGCGCCGAAACGGCAATGAGCCACAAAAGGGCACAAGATAAGCAAGAGCGGATCGCAGTTCGGATTCCTTCTGTATCATCCAGGCCTTTTTGTGGCATGCCTTTTTATGGCATGCCTTTTTGTGGCTGCTTCTCTTACAGTACCGGGAGCGCTAGCGGCCGGTTCTGGCGCGTAAACCGCTTATTCAGTATGCGCCCGGCCACTCCCGGGACTGAATAACTCTCTCAAGAGGAAGGAAGTCGTGAGCAAGGAAATTCAAAAAAAGCGCGTTGTCGTGACCGGGATTGGGCTGGTCAGTCCGCTGGGCAACACGACCGAAGATACCTGGGCAGGCCTGCTCGCGGGCCGCAGCGGAGTGGATTACATCGCGCGCTTTGATACAAGCCAGCACAAGGTTAAATTCGCCGCCGAAACCAAAGGATTCGATCCGGCCAATTTTGTCGAGAAGAAAGAACTGAAGAAGATGGACTACTTCATCTTCTTCGCCATCGCCGCATCAAAAGAGGCGCTGGAAGATTCCGGATTAAAGATCACGGATGAAAATTCTGAAGATGTAGGCACCTACATTGGCAGCGGCATTGGCGGTTTCAGCGTCTTCGAGCGAGAACACAAGAAGATGCTGGAGGGCGGCCCCGACCGCATCTCTCCGTTCTTCATTCCGGCCTCCATCGTCAATCTGGCCGCCGGATACGTTTCGATCTACAACGGCACGAAAGGCCCAATTTCGGCAACCGCAACCGCATGCAGTTCCGGTGCACACGCCATCGGCGATAGCTTTCGCATCATTCAACGCGGCGAGGCCGTCGCAATGATCTGTGGCGGCTCAGAAGGCGCAATCACGCCGATGTCCGTGGGAGGTTTTGCCGCAATGCGTGCGCTTTCATTGCGCAACGATGATCCGCAACGCGCTTCACGCCCATTCGATAAAGATCGCGATGGTTTTGTCATTGGCGAAGGCGCAGGCATTCTGGTACTGGAAGAACTGGAGCATGCAAAAGCTCGTGGCGCTAGAATTTATGCCGAAGTCGCTGGCTATGCGATGACCAGTGATGCATTCCACATCACAATGCCAGATATGGACGGTCCGCGCCGCGTTATGCTGAAAACGATTAAGGACGCTGGGATCGTGCCCAATCAAGTGGATTACATCAATGTACACGGCACTTCGACGCCAGCCGGCGATGTCAACGAAACGAACGCACTCAAAGCCGCCTTTGGGGAGCACGCTTACAAACTTGCCGCTAGCTCGACTAAGTCAATGACCGGCCACTTGCTTGGCGGCGCGGGCGGTCTGGAAGCAGGCATTACAACTCTGGCGGTTCACAATCAGATGCTGCCGCCAACGATCAATTACGAGACGCCCGATCCAGATTGCGACCTAGATTACGTGCCAAATCAAGCACGACCAGCAAAGGTTACCTATGCTTTGTCGAATAGTTTTGGTTTCGGCGGAACAAACGCCGCATTGATCTTCAAAAAATACGAAGAATAAATACCTTCGCGAGCGAGCGAGTAGTCAGAACTGCTTCGCTCGTTCGCCTATCAGCCCTAAGCCTTTCTGCTTTAAGACCAGACACACTCAAAAATATCTGCATTGATTTCTTACAGGGACTCGCGCTGTTTCCTAACGAATTGATTCCAGACACATTAAACTTAAGTCAAATTCCATCATCACTGCCAGCACTTCTATATGTGCTGGCATAGTCTTTGCCAAGCCATATTGAACTTGGAGCGGTCCCCAAAAGCCAAAATTTTAGAAAAGCGGCAGGCAAAATATATGTCAACCAGTAGACACAAGATTCTGGTCGTGGAAGACGATCAAAATCTACGATTCACTCTAACAGAACTGTTACGGTTGCAAGGATTCGCTGTTGTCGCGGCGCGCGACGGCGATGAAGGTTATCTTCAGGCATTGGCCCATCAACCGGATTTGGTCATTACCGATTTACAAATGCCGATCTTGGATGGAATCGAGTTAAGGCGTTTAATTCGCCTTGAGAGGGGAAAGCTGAGCGGTATTCCAATCATTGTATTGAGTGCAAATCTGAGCGACTTCAGTTTGACTGAGAAGAAAAATACCAAGATTGACCGGTATATGGATAAATCATTTTTTGATAGCCGAAGTCTGATGGACTCAGTGAAATCTCTTCTTGGAATGGCAACCGTGGCTTCGGTCACGTGAGCGGCAATATAGACAGAGCCGGCAAAATTCAGCAGGACTTTTGTGCATCCCACCCTGCAGGTATTGCCAGTCTGTCTATTTTATTTGATCTGTCTAGCCTGCATTTCGTAAAACTCAGGATGAACAAATGGCAGCAGCGCAAAGACGACTGCCGGTTGATAAAGGTCCAGTCGATTTATCACACCATCCGATAAAATCCCGATCGCGCCATCCTGCTGTTTTGAATTCGAGCGGCCAAAGAAACGATCATCCGCTTCACCTAATTCAATCCCATCACGAACCATTTGCGCGACGGCTTCAGGCAACAGGAATCGCCCCGATTGCCCTTTGCCGACGTGCCCCGTGCGATCAACAACGACGATCCACGCATAAGCCCACATTCCGTCTTCGCTATCCAGCGTTCCGCCTTCCAGCCCCACACCGAACTGTGCTTCGGGAGTTTTCGCAAGCGATTGCCTCGCTCGGTTGAGCGCGCCTGTCAGCATTTCATGGTCGGAACCCGGCTGGGCGCTGACGCCGGAATCCGTGTTGACACCAATGGCACGCGCATCCGGCCAGAAAGCCTTGACGGCATTGGCAACGCAATTGATTTTGATGGGATTTTCAGAACCGACAGCAAAGATGTATTCAGAAGGCATAAATAAGAAAGTTGAAAAGTTGAACTTTGTAATAAGAGCCGTAAACTACCACAGCTTGAACGTCGCTCTCAATAAACATGCTTTCATCATGAACATCATTGATCTTCCGCCGAACAACGAAGCACTAATCAAACAGACTGCCAGAGTGCTTCATGACGCATTCAAGGGACAGCCTACTGCCTGGCCGACGATAGAAGCGGCAATGGAAGA
>JBDSAM010000415.1:0-11478 GCA_039922135.1 Blastocatellia bacterium | reverse complement strand
CACCACGTTCTTACTTCTTGTCGTCAACATCAATGTATTCGGCATCAATCACGTCATCGCCGCCCGGCGCGCCAGACGCTGAAGACGAAGCGCCAGCCGCTTGTGCGCTTGTGTCTGCCGCGCCGTCACTTGATTGCTGTTGATAGAGTGATTCAGCGACGCGATGCGAAACGCGCGTCAGACTGTCGAGTTGTGATTGGAACTGATCCGAGCTATTCGACTCGACAGCTTTCTTTGCCTCGGCGATAGCCGCTTCAGTTTCAGAGATCAGGCCGACCGGAATTTTCTCGCGATTGTCGCTAATGGTCTTCTCCGTTTGGTAGATCATCGAATCGAGCCGGTTTTTGATCTCGATGGCTTCGCGTTTCTGCTTGTCTTCATCCGCGTGTGACTCCGCATCCTTCATCATCTTGTCAATCTCGTCTTTGGCCAGGCCGGACGATGACGTGATTGTGACCTTCTGCTCGCGTCCCGTGCCCAGGTCGCGCGCCGACACATTAACGATGCCGTTGGCATCAATGTCGAAAGCCACCTCGATCTGCGGCACGCCACGTGGCGCGGGCGGAATTCCCACCAAGTGGAACTTACCTAGCGTGCGATTATCGCCAGCGATCTGCCGCTCACCTTGCAGCACGTGAACTTCGACTGAAGTCTGGTTGTCAGTTGCAGTCGAAAAGACCTCGCTCTTGCGCGTCGGGATCGTCGTGTTGCGTTCAATCAAGCGCGTGAAAACGCCACCGAGCGTTTCAATCCCCAGCGAAAGCGGCGTCACGTCGAGCAACAACAAATCTTTCACTTCGCCCGACAACACGCCGGCTTGCACTGCCGCACCGATGGCAACCACTTCATCCGGATTAACGCCCTTGTGCGGCTCTTTGCCGAAAAAGCTCTTGACCATCTCCTGAATTTTCGGGATGCGCGTCGAACCGCCAACCAGCACGACTTCATCAATCTTGCTGGCCTCCACGCCGGCGTCTTTCAATGCCTGGCGGCAAGGCTCCAACGTGCGCTTCAGGATATCGTCCACCAGCGATTCAAATTTGGCGCGCGTCAGCTTCATCACCAAATGCTTCGGACCGGAAGCATCCGCAGTGATGAAGGGCAGATTGATTTCCGTCTCCATCGTGGAAGATAGTTCAATCTTGGCCTTCTCCGCAGATTCTTTCAGGCGCTGCAAAGCCATCATGTCCTTCGACAGATCAATGCCCTGGTCTTTCTTGAACTCGTCAGCAATCCATCGGATCAATCGTTCGTCAATATCGTCGCCGCCCAGATGCGTGTCGCCGTTGGTAGATTTCACCTCAACAACGCCTTCGCCGACTTCCAGCACGGATATATCGAAAGTGCCACCGCCAAAGTCGAAGACAGCAATAGTTTCGTCCTTTTTCTTGTCCAGGCCATAAGCCAATGCCGCTGCGGTTGGTTCATTGACGATGCGCAGAACATCCAGACCGGCAATCTTGCCCGCGTCTTTGGTGGCTTGGCGCTGTGCGTCGTTGAAATAAGCCGGAACGGTGATCACCGCTTGAGTCACTGACTGGCCTAGATAATCTTCAGCAGCTTGCTTCAGCTTCTGCAAAATCATCGCTGAAACCTCAGGCGGCGAATACTCTTTGCCATCGGCCACGACGCGAACGTCGCCGTTCTTGGCGTCCTGTGTCACTTTGTAAGGAACCTGCCTGCTCTCACCGCTGACTTCGTCGAAGCGGCGTCCCATAAACCGTTTAATTGAATAAACCGTGTTTTCAGGATTGGTAACGGCCTGACGTTTGGCCACCTGCCCAACCAGACGGTTGCCATCCTTTGTGAACCCTACAACGGAAGGAGTTGTGCGTCCGCCCTCCGAATTCGTAATCACGGTGGGTTCGCTGCCTTCCATAATTGCAACGACGGAGTTCGTCGTGCCCAAATCAATTCCAATAACTTTACTCATTTTTTCTCCCCTCTTGCGCCGGCAAATCCTGCGCCTGCAAAACTTCGATTCGATAATGGCGATGCTTACGCATCATTCTTACTTAAAATTGGCTTCAAAGCGGGCGCAGTATAAAATCTTGAGTGCTGTGCTGTCAAGTTTCCTAAGCATCAGAACGTAAAAAGTTCAATCCTCCTGTTTGCTGCCATCTCGGATTCTGGATTTCAACTCGCTGGTAGTAATAATAGTTCGGCGAGGGCGAGAGGAAGTTTCCTCCTCAAAAATCAGGCCAGAGGCTGTTTGCAGTCCGGTTTCTGAGAGCTCAACGATCCTGCCTTGATCAGTAAGCAGCGTCATTCCAGTGCGGCGGTAAAAGCCAGTCTGCTGGTAAATATCTTCCAGGAAACCAAGCACGACTTTGGCCACGGCAATCACAGGAACGGCCAGAATGATTCCAAGCAAGCCAAACAAGTTACCGCCAATCACTAATCCGACCAAAACCCACATCGGGTGCAGATTCAGCCGACTGCCCAGCAGTTTGGGCGTCAGGTAATAACCTTCAATACTTTGAACTACAGCGAAGACCGTGAGAATACCGGCCATTCGCCAGATTCCAGCTCCATCCAACGCCGCGAACAACAACGATAAGCAGATCCCTGTCAGCGTGCCCAGATACGGCACGAAGTTAAGCAGGCCGGATAACATGCCGATTGTAAATGCCAGCGGTACGCGCAGCGCCAGAAAGCCCACCGAGTACATTCCGCCCATTGCCAGCGCAATCAGCAACTGGCTGCGGACGTAAGATGAGAGCACCTCGTTAATCTGGCTAATCAAACCTGTAGTCAAACTGTGGAATCGGGGCGGAATCAACCGGTCAATCCGCCCGCGCATTTCGCGGTAATCGGCCAGCAGATAGTAGATAAAGAACGGGATGAGCAGCAGATCAAGAATTGAAGCAGTTAGATCAACCAGTTTGAATAATCCTGTTTGCAGCCAGCCGCCAATCCAGCCGAATATCTTCCCAGGCTGAATTGAGGTTCTGTATTTCTCGACTTGCACGTTAAGCAAATCATAAAGCTGTGGATTGATCTCTTTGACTTTGGCGGTCAATGCGTTAATGCGCGACGGGTCATTAACCAAGGCATTGGCTTGGTCATAAGATTGGCTGAGTTGCTTCCAAAGCCCTGGCAACACGAAGATCAAAACTAGAACGACCATCAACGAAACTGCTGTGATCGCCAGAATCGCGGATGACGACCGCGACCAGCCGCGCCGTTCGAACCAGCCGACCACGGGTGCCAGCAGGTAAGCCAGCGCTACTGAAATCAATATCGGCACCAGAATGATCCGCCCACTGATGACGGCAAAGACCAAAAAAGCGATGGCCAAAAGCGCCGCCGGAATCCAGCGCATCCATTCAATGGGCGCGGTGTTTGCCGGGGTTAATTGATCATTTGAGGCGGAACGGTTTTCTTTCATCTTAACGATCCGATTAGTGATCCGGGCGGTCAGTATTCTGGGCCACGCTGTCCTGCGTACTCATCAGCCGATTGACATGCCAGATGTAGTGCAGCCCCGAAAAGACCGTGATCGCCAGCGTCAGATAAAACGCCAGCGGCAAAAACCGCGCAAACAGATTGAAGGCATTGGCCATTAGGAAAAAGACGATCATCGTAATCTGAACAAATGTGTTGAGCTTGCCCAGCAGTGACGGGCGAAACCCGCTGAAGCCGGTCGTCATATTGATGACCAGCGCCCCCAGCACGATGAAGACATCACGGCTGATGGCCGTCGCCGTCAGCCAGAACGGAATCGGTGGCGTGATGGTAAACCGTGGCAGCGACAGAATGATGAATGCCGTTACAAGCAGCAGTTTGTCCGCCATTGGGTCCAAAATCGCGCCGAGTTGCGTCTTTTGATTGAAGGCCCGAGCAACCAGCCCATCGAGTCCATCCGTAATTGCGGCAGCACAGAAAACGCCCAGCGCATAATCAAATTTCTGGTAGTAGGCCGTCGTTACAAAGACGGGAATCATAATGAGCCGGAGGATGGTAAGAAGATTGGCAACTGTCAGAACCGAGGACATTGTGATGATCCGGTCAACCGGTAGTGTTTTTTGCGAGTGTTTAGTTTGAGTTGATTTAAAGCCCTTGAGCGCGCGGGCATCATAGCGGTTCAATTTTTCTTTTGGAAGCTTTTTGGCAATAATGCCAATTATGCGAACTTTAGTCGTGGGAGACATTCACGGAAAACTAAAATTGTTCAACCGCCTACTGGAAACGATGGATTACAAAGCAGGCGAGGACAAGTTGATTCTGATCGGCGATCTGGTGGATCGCGGCGAGGATTCGCGCGGCGTGGTCGAGCGCGCCCTCGAATTAAAGACTGAGGCTCCGGATACCGTGATTGTGCTTAAAGGCAACCACGAAGCGATGATGCTCTCAGCCTTGTTCCAGCCCGAAAGCGAACAGGCGGAATTATGGTTGTACAACGGCGGCGTCGAGACATTGCACAGCTATGTCAATGAACAAGGCGAGTTTGATGTACCGGAAGAGCATTGGACGTTTATGGAATCGCTGCCTACATGGCACGAAGACGAACACGCGATATACGTCCACGCTGCACTGTCCGAAGATGATGGAAAGTTCTTACATCCCAGTGAAACGCCTGACAGTCCGGAACTTTACTGGTCGCGCAATCGCCATTTTTTTGCCGAATACAAAGGCAAGACAGTCGTCTTTGGCCACACAATCACGGGCATGCTTTTCGGCGAGCGCGAAAAAGTCTGGCTGCGGGGCGACAACTTGATCGCCGTGGACACCGGCGCATATCTGACCGGGATGCTCTCCGGCATTGAGCTGCCATCCAGGCAGATTTTCAGCGTCAGCGAAATCACCGAGGAGAATATAGAGAACAAAGCGCGCAAAGCCGCTGGAGGCAAGATGAAGCTTTGGTCATGACCGCAGAAATTTTCCCTCCTAGTAATTACTGATGACCTCACTCATGACCTCACTCATGACACCATTGAATGCAGTTGGCAGTTTCAAAGCGGATTATCTCCAGGCTCATATTTTTGAATCGCGCCAGAATGTAGGCGTTGCTGCCGCCGCCTGTGTCGCCGCCGAGATTCGCCGCTTGGTTTCTGAAAAAGGCCGCGCTATCGGCATCTTTGCTTCCGGAGCATCACAGAACGAATTTCTGTACGAGATGGTGAAAGCTGACGAAATTGAATGGACGCGCGTTATTGGCTTTCATCTGAACGAATACTTGGGGATGGATGAAGACGTGCCTCAATCGCTTCGAAGGTATCTGCTGGACCGGTTGGTGCTGCGCGTTCCGATCGTGGAATTCCATGGACTGCGCGGCGAAGCGGCCAACCCGGAAGCCGTCTGCGCAAATTATGCCGCCCGCCTGAAATCGCGCCCACCGGATTTTGCCGTCCTGGGCATTGGCGAAAACGGCCATCTGGCATTCATTGACCCGCCGACTTGCGATTTCAATGATTCAGAGGCAGTAAGGATTGTCGAACTGGACGAAGCCTGTCGCCAGCAGCAAGTCAACGATGGGACATTCGCCAAGCTTAAAGACGTGCCGCGCCGGGCGCTCTCGCTGACGATCCCGGCAATTATGGCTTGTGAACGTTTGTTCGTGATTGTGCCAGGCGCAAGGAAACAGCAAGCAGTAAAAGATGCCCTTGAAGGAGAGGTTGGGACTGACTGTCCAGCTTCGATTTTGCGAACGCATCCCGGCGCGCATTTATTCGTGGAGCGGGAAGCCGCATGCAAATTGTCCCGCGTCATTTGAAGTTCGGATTCGGCGTCATAAAAACCAGGATCGTCAGACGTTCGCTGCTGGTGTTCCGCACCCCGTGATTTGATCCGGCGGGAGCGAACACAATCTGAGATTCGTCCAGGTCTTGTTGCTCATCGTCAACGATGAATGTCCCTTGCCCGGATAGAACGTAATAAATCTTGTCTTCTTCCTGGTGTGCATGGACTTTTTGTTCCTGTCCTGACTCCAGGCAATAGACGTCGCAGAAGAAATTCTTCGTCTCGAACAGATTGATCTTCTGCATCTTTGCGGACGAGAACTGCGTGACGTCGAACACATCTTTAACTTGCATCTTGGACTTTTCTCCTACTGAATGGCGTCGCTTCCCGTCGTGAATGAATCTTTGACCATTGGCGCTTCAGGCACCTGCGAGGCGTGATGATGGATCATTCGCCATTCGCCTCGGGCACGCTGAAACAGATTGGTAGCCGTCGTTCGTACAGACACCGGAGCGCGCGCGCTATCCAAAAATACTGCCAACATTTCGTAGCAGCTAACCAGCGCGAAATCACCTTCAATCTTGATCTCGACTTCAGTCGCTGCCACGCGCATACCGGTGTTGCCTTCAAAAATCTGCCGCCAGCTTTCGCGCACTCGTTCCCAACCAACAATCAAATCCCAGCCCGGATGCACACATTTGACCCAAGTATCGTGCAGCCAGACAGCGCCCATTGCATGAAGGTCAGCGTTTTCCAGCGCGCGATAAAAGCGTTCGTTGGCATCTTTAACGGCATCGTGTTCGATTGCGGTTTCGCTCATACGCACTCCTAAAGTTAAGGCAGTAGGGCAATGATGCGCGCAGGGCCGCCGGTGCCGCCTTTGATTTTCATCGGCAGGGCAATGAGCGTTGCGCCTTTGGGCGGCAGGCGGTCGAGGCTGGCTACATTTTCCAACCCGTAAATGTTCGCGCCGTACAGAACCTGGTGAACGATGAAATCTTTTGACTGGCCGTAATCAATGCTGGCGGTATCAATGCCAACAGCGTCAATCTTGCGTTGAACGAGCAATTCTGCCGCTTCGCGCGAAAAGCCCGGGAAGTGCAGATTGGCCACATCGCCCGGCGCGTCCGTCCCCAGATATGTTTTCTTGTCCGGCCAGAATTTTCCCCAGCCTGTGCGCACCAGCACAATCGAATCATTCGGAATCGTGTTGTGTTCTTTCTCCCATTTGGCAACGTCTTCCGTCGTCAACCGGTAATCCGGGTTGTTGGCACAGGCTTGCGAAATGTCTATGACGACGGCTGGGCCGACCAATCGCGAAACGGGAATTTCATCCACAGCCTGTTTGCCTTCGCCGAAATGAATGGGCGCGTCCAAGTGCGTGCCGCCATGTTCGCTGGCCGCGTAGCGCCCCGCCGTGTACCAATACCCGCCAGCCGATTTACCCCACGATTCTTTCTGCCATTCAAACGGTTTAGCCGTCGGCCAATAAATCGTCTTTTCATCGAAGGCGTAAGTCAGATCAACCAACTTAGATTCATCAATACTTGCTGAACCGTTCGGCCCAACCTTGGCGGGTTCAACGCCGGATTGTTTGGGCGTCTCGTTGGGGCCAGGCTCGGGCGCGTGCGAAGTCCGATTCAAAAAGAACAGAACTCCCGCAGCTACCAGCACAGCAGCAATCAGGGCGAGAATTATTTTATGCATGGTGTTGTCCTTCCAAATATCAGTTTTTTGGCACGGCAATGCCGCGATACATCTCGGCCAGAAGGCGGGGCGTTTCAGGCAGCAAAAACCGATCCAGCCTAGTGATTTCAAACCCACTCGCCTTGATCAAGGCGTCAATACTGCGATTCATATTGCAACCGACGCCAATGATCTTTTGCAGCGGATTGAATCGGTCTTGCCGGCGGGCGATTTGTGGATCGTCGCTGCGCCCATGCTCGAAAAAAATGTACTGACCGGCGGGTTTCAACACGCGGCGAATTTCAGCCAACGCCAGTGCGGTCTCGGCAATCGAACAAAGCGTCAACGTTGTGACTACCGAATCGAATGAATGATCATTGAACGGTAAACTCCCTTGCGCATCCAATTTCATCTTCGTTACAGGAATCGAGCATTCAGCCATTCGGCGCGCGACGAGTCCGCGCAGCATGTTTTCCGAATCAATCACTGTCAGATGAGTAACGGCGGACGGGTAATGCGGCAAGTTCAATCCCGTGCCGAAACCGATTTCCAGCGTCGTGCCGCGAGCCGGTTCCAACGCGCGGCGGCGGTGTTTGCCCATCGCTGGATTGCCCAAGGTCCAATCCAACAGGTATGGAAAGATATACTTTGCGTAAAACCCCATCTTCAGACCGCCTTCCAATGTGCCGCGCTAATTTGTTTCCGCTATTGGACTATTGGACTATAGCTGCTGCTGCGCCGCTGTGCCAATTTTGTGAAGATATTGTAGGATGTTGCACCTTGATTGAGCTCTATTATGTCCATCCGCATTCTATAAAAAAGAGGTCATACCAGCTATGCGAGATTACACAGAGATTTCCAACACTATCGCCAGCGACTTCGGGGCCAACGCCACCTATGTTGAAGATTTGCTCCGCCAATTCCAGCACAACCCACATTCGGTCGGCGATGAGTGGGGCACTTATTTTACTGGTCTGCTCAGCGCCAATGGTGCTGTCAAAGCCGAATCATCCGTTGGCGCCGCGTCCACTGCCGTTGCATCTGCCAGTGGCAGCAACGGCGCTGCTGCGCAAACGGCGAAGCCAGCGGTACAAGCACAAGCTGCACAAACGCAAGCAACTGGCCCTGCCACTGAAACTGCTGGCGAACGGCTACAGATTCGTGGCCCGGCGTTGAAGATTGTCGAAAACATGGAAGCCAGCCTGAGCGTGCCGACGGCGACATCGGTGCGCCAGATTCAGATCAAACTGCTCGACGAAAACCGTCGCTGGATTAACCGCCATCTGGAATCACAGGGCAAAGGCAAAACCTCCTACACTCATTTCATCGCCTGGGCGATCTTGAAGTCGCTGAAAAAATACCCGCAGATGAACGATGGATACGAAGACACGGAAGGCACGGCATTTCGCCTGAAGCGCGCCGATGTGAATCTGGGCATGGCTGTGGACGTGCAGAAAAAAGATGGTTCGCGCACACTGCTGGTGCCGAACATCAAGGGCGCAAACAAGCTGAATTTCTGGCAGTTCGTCGGTGCATATCAGGACGTGATCAAACGCGCCCGCGACGGCAAGTTGCAAGTCAGCGACTTTCAGGGCACGACACTATCGCTGACCAACCCCGGCACTATCGGCACCACTGCTTCCACCCCGCGATTGATGTCTGGCCAAGGCGCGATCATTGCCACTGGCGCAATTGAATATCCGCCCGAATATTCGGCGATGACCGATGCGGCGCTGTCGCAACTGGGCATCAGCAAAGTATTCACGATCAGCAGCACCTACGATCATCGCATTATTCAAGGTGCGGAATCAGGGCTGTTCCTGGCGCACATTCACGAACTACTGCTGGGCAAACACGGTTTTTATGACGACATCTTTGCCGATCTGGGCATCACCTATAAACCATTGCGTTGGGCCGTAGATGTCAATCCGTTCCTGTCTGGTGTTGACCGCGAGATTCAGGAGATCAAAAAGCAATCGCGCATCTTTGAACTAATCAACATCTATCGTGTCCGCGGCCATCTGATCGCTGATACCGATCCGCTCAACATGATTTCGATGCACGAGCATCCCGAACTGGACATCGAAACCTATGGTCTTTCGATCTGGGACCTTGATCGTGAGTTTTTCACCGGCGGTCTGGGCGGCAAAGACACCGCCACGTTGCGCGAAATCTGGGCAATGCTGATCCGGTTTTACTGCGGAACGGTTGGCACCGAAAGCCGCCACATCACCAGCAAAGAGCAGAAGCAATGGATTCGCGAACGCATCGAACGAGATCCCGAACCGGTTCCGGTCGAAGTCAAAAAACAGTTGATCAATCGTCTGATTGCCGCCGAACAATTCGAAAAATTCCTGCACACAAAATATCTGGGCCAGAAACGTTTTTCGGTTGAAGGCGGCGAATCCATTATCCCTGTACTGGATCAATTGATCGCCGGTGCGGCGGAACGGGGCGCAGAAGAGATTGTTTTCGGCATGGCGCATCGCGGGAGGCTGACGGTATTAGCCAACATCATCGGCAATTTCAGCGAGCGTATTTTCACTTCATTTGCAGGCACCGTGCATCCGAACTTTCCCGCTGACGAAGGCGATGTGAAATACCATCAGGGCGCAGTAGGCACGCGCGAAATCAATGATCGACAGGTAAAACTGACGCTTTCGCCCAACCCCAGCCATTTGGAATTTGTTGACCCGGTTGTCGAAGGCATGGCCAGGGCCAAGCAGGATGCAATGCAAGTTTCCAAAGACGAAGCGCGCGCGCGTGTACTGCCAGTTCTGATCCACGGCGATGCGGCCTTTGCCGGACAAGGGATCGTCGCCGAAACACTGAATCTGGCTGATCTAAAGGGCTATCGCACCGGCGGCACGATCCATTTTGTCATTAACAATCAGATCGGTTTCACCACTTCGCCCGCGGCCAGCCGTTCTTCGATCTACTCGACCGATATCGCCAAGATGACACAACTGCCTATCTTCCACGTCAATGCGGACGATGTGGAAGCCGCTTGGCGCGTCCTGCAGATTTCGCTCGATTTCCGCGCAAAGTTCAACAAAGACGTGGTTGTTGACCTGATTGGCTTCCGCCGTCACGGACATAATGAAGGTGACGAACCAAGCTACACGCAGCCGCTGATGTACCAGCGCGTCAAAGACCATCCCGGCGTGCGTGAAATTTACACGCAGCAACTGATTCGCGAAGGCGTCATGACGCGCGAAGAAGTTGATCAGGTGATTGAGATGATCTGGCGGCGTTACGAAAACGCCCTGCTGGGCGCGCAAGAGATCGTCGCGCGCAAAAAAGCCATTACTGCCCTGCCCGCGCCCAAGCCCGAGATGGATGGTTCTGAAGTGATCGAAACCGGCGTCGCGCGCCAAGCGCTCGACGAAGTTTCTAAGACGATGAGCGTCGTGCCGCAAGGCTTCACGATCAACCCGAAGATGGTCAGCCAGATGTCGCGCCGCGCCAAAATGGGCAATGGCGAACTGCCGATTGATTGGGGCTTTGCCGAAGGGCTGGCGTTCGGTTCGTTGGTGCTTGAAGGAACGTCGGTGCGGTTGTCCGGTCAGGATAGTGGACGCGGCACCTTCAGCCAGCGCCACGCCGTACTGTATGACACGCGCACCGGCGAATCGTGGACGGCGCTGGAAGCACTGGCCAGGAATGGTACGCGCTTCGAAGTCTTTGATAGCTCCCTATCAGAAGCCGGTGTGCTGGGGTACGAGTACGGCTATTCGGTCATCGCGCGCAAAGACCTGACCATTTGGGAAGCACAGTTCGGTGATTTCGCCAACGGCGCGCAAGTCATCATGGATCAGTTCATCGCGCCCAGCGAAGACAAGTGGAAGCAGATGTCGCGGCTGGCGATGCTGCTGCCGCACGGTTACGAAGGCCAAGGTCCGGAACATTCCAGCGCGCGGCTTGAACGCTACTTGCAGCTTTGCGCCGAAGACAATATGCAGGTCTGTTACCCGACCACGCCCGCGCAATACTTCCACCTGCTGCGCCGCCAAGTTAGACAGGAGATGGAAAAACCGCTGGCCGTAATGACACCGAAAAGCCTGCTGCGCCTGCCCGCAGCAGTTTCGTCGCTTGATCAATTTACGAACG
>JBDSAM010000414.1:0-7843 GCA_039922135.1 Blastocatellia bacterium | reverse complement strand
AAGAGGTAGAATCGCGCCAGCGTGTTTGGTGGTGGTTGCTGGTCGTGGCCTTGTTGTTATTTTTGACAGAAGGCATTCTGTCGAGGCGGACAAGGATGGCGAAAGTTATCGGGTAAAGACTATGCCTGCTAAAAAAGCGATCAAGGCTCCGGCCAAAAAGTCGGCTGGCAAATCAGCGGCGAAATCAGCGCAACCTGCGAGCACGGATGCGTCGGTCTATCAACTCAAAGTAACGCTGAAGGGTTTTAAACCGGCGATCTGGCGCAGAATTCTGGTCAAAAGCGACGATACTCTGGGCACGCTGCACGTGATTGTTCAAATGGTCATGGGTTGGAGCGGCGGTCACATGCACCAATTCATTCTGGGCAAACGTCCGAACTTTCTATTCATTGGTTCGCCAGTGGGATTTGATGATGGCGAGATGGAGAATGAAGATGAGGTAACTGTCAATCAGGTGCTGCCCGTGGTTAAAACAAAGATGATTTATGAATACGATTTTGGCGATGGCTGGGAGCACGAGATTGCGCTGGAGAAGACTGTCCCGGCGGAAAAGGGCATTTATTACCCACAGTGTCTGGCCGGTGAGAACGCTTGTCCGCCGGATGATGTTGGCGGCGTTTGGGGCTACGATAATTTCCTGAAAGCGATCAAAGATCCGAAACACCCGGAACATGAAGAACTGCTTGAATGGAGCGGCGGGGATTTCGATCCACAAGAATTCGATCTGGCTGATGTTAACAAACGGCTCAAAAACCTGAAGCGGAAAATTGCGTTTGAACGCGAACTTCGCGACCTTTTTTCTTAGGGAGTGCAGTATGAACTATCGAAGCGATCAACTGTTTGGAATCATCAACGCAGTTCGCAAACGTCGCAGTTTGCTACTTAGCTTGCGCGGCGCAGCGATTACGCTGGCGGTCGCGGCGGCCTTGCTCTTATTGATGGGCTTTGCCGCCTATCGCTATCGCTACAGTGGCGGCGCGCTAATTTCGCTGCGCGTGGCAGCAGTGCTTGGGTTGATTGCCACGATCTATTTTCTGTTTGTCCGCCCGCTACGGCGCAAGATCAGCGATGTGCAATTGGCGCGGCTGGTTGAAGAGAAACATCCCGGAATGGAAGACCGCTTTATCAGTGCGGTGGAATTTTCAGAAGAAGACCAGCGCCCGCTCAGTTCGGCGGCAATTCTGGATCGTTTGATGGATGACGCCGACCAACACGCCAACCAAGTCAAGCTGGACGAAGTCGTCCCCAACAAGCGCTTTTGGCAATATGGGGGCGCTGCATTGGCCAGCGTACTATTGTTCGCGGCGGTGCTTGTTTTCGGCCCGCGCGAACTTAAGAGTGGCGTAGCACAACTTGTGGCGCCAGCCAGCGAGGTCGCAGCTTCAAATGCATTACAGATCAACGTCAAGCCCGGCACCGTACGCGTGCCCAAAGGGTCGGATCAAAAGCTGATTGCCACGCTGGTCAACTTCAACGCCGAGCAGGTGACCGTCTTCACGCGCAAAGCTGGCGAGAAAGAGGAGCAATGGGCTGGCCAGCCAATGGAACCCGCCAAGGAAAAGAATGATTTCCAGCACTTCATCTTCAACATTCAAGACGATACAGAATACTTCGTCGAATCCAACGGCTGCCGTTCGGGCGTGTTCAAACTGACGGTGGTGGATCTGCCATACGTCAAACAGATTGATCAAACGCAGTTCTTCCCTTCTTACACAGGCCTAGAGCCAAAGACGATTGAGGACGCGCCGGAGGTGGCCGTGCTGGCTGGCACGACTGTGAAGCTGGCTGCAAAGCTGACCGGCAAAGCAAAGTCTGCGCGTTTGGTTTTCCACGATGGCAAAAAGCTTGAGATGGAAAACACTGGCGAAGCTACATTTGCCGCCACGCTAACCGTTAATGAAAACACCAGCTATCACATCGAACTTACCAGCGTGGATGGGGACGTTTACAACGGTTCGAACGAATACGACATTTCGGTGCTGGATGATCGCCCGCCCGTCGTCACCTTTGAAAAGCCGGGTCGCGATACCAAGGCCACTAGCGTTGAGGAGATTCTGACTTTGGCTAAAGCCGAAGACGATTACGGCGTGCTCTCGCTCGACCTGCACTTTTCAGTCAATGGCGGCGAAGAAAAAAAGGTTGATCTGCAAAAGCTGCGAGGTGAATCAGCCAAGACCCTGAGTGGCACGCACACTTTCTTCCTGGAAGAGTACGGCCTGCAACCGGGCGACCTGGTCGCCTACTACGCCAAAGCCCGGGACGCAAAGAACGAAACAACCAGCGACATCTACTTCATCGAAGTCAAACCGTTCGAGAAAGAGTTCAAACAGTCGCAGCAAAGCGGCGGCGGCGAAGGCGGCGGCGAGCACCAGGAAGGCCTGACTAAACGCCAGCGCGAGATGATTGCCGCCACCTTCCGCGTCAATAAGGAGGAGCAGAGCTACAAGGAAAAAGAGAAAGCCGAAAACTACGACACCATCGCGCTGGGCCAGGAGAAATTGCGCGAAGATGCTCTGGCATTGGTCGAACGCATCAAACGGCGCTTAGGTCCGGCGATCAATCAACAGCCGCAATTCCAGAAGATTGTTGAACACATCACTCAGGCATCGAAGGAGATGGAACCGGCGGCCAAAGAATTGCGCGAACGCAAAGGGAAAGAGGCGCTGCCCTTTGAGCAGAAAGCTTTGCAGCAACTGCAACGCGCTGACGCCATCTTCCGCGAAGTCACCATCGCGATGAGCCAGGAGTCGCAGGGCCAGGGGAAACAACAGGCGGAAGAACTGGCCGACCTGTTTGAACTGGAACTGGACAAAATGAAGAACCAGTACGAAACCCTGAACCGCGAGAAAAAACAGCAAGCAGCGCAGCAAGACGACGAAACCAAGCGCAAGCTGGAAGAGCTATCGCGACGCATGCAGAAGGAGTTGGAACAGCAGCAACAACGGGCGCGCCAAGCCCCGAAAAATCAGGGCGGCGGTGGAGGTGGCGGACGGCAGCAGCAACAGATGATGGATGAGGCCCGCAAGGCTGCCCGCGAACTGGAAAAGCTGTCGCGCGAACGGCGTGATCCACAGTTGCAGGATCTGGCCAACAAAATGAATCAAGCAGCCGACGAGATGCAGAAGGCGCAGAACGCCGCGGCCAATAACAAGGAAGACGAAGCCACCAGCCGCACCGCGCGCGCTCTGCAACAAATGGAGGACGCGCAGCGCAAACTTAGTCAGTTGCAGAAACAGCAAGGCGGCCAATCCGTTCAGGATTTGAAGAAACGCGCTGCCGACGCGGCCTCGCGGCAACAGGAGATCGCCAAAGAAACCGACAACCTTGCGCAGCAAGCGCGCAGCGGGCAATCGCCACAATCCATCAACGACACCAAACAGCGGCTGGCTGAAAAGAAAGATAATCTGGCCAACGAAGTCGGCGGACTGGAACGCGATATTGATCAAACGGCGCGCAGCTTGGGACAGGAACAACAAAGCGCCGCTAACAAAATGCGCGAGGCAGCCAGAACGCTGCGTGAAAACCGCGTGGCCGACGGTATCCGCTACACCAAACAGCTAAATCAGATGAATGCCTATGACCAGGCGCGTGCTTTAGAACGCAACACGCAACAGAAACTGGATGAGGTTGCCCAGCAATTGAGCGATGCTGAAAAGAACGCCAACAAAAAAGGCGGCGGAGGCGATGAAACCGAACAGGCGCTAGACCGCGCCCGCCAACTTGCTGACAACCTTGACTCTTTGCGCCGCAAGCTGGCTAACGGAGGATCGCAACGCAATCAGCAAGGCCAACAACAGGGGCAACAGGGACAACAGCAGCAAGGTCAGCAAGGATCAAAAGGCCAGCAACCCGGACAGCAGGCCCAGAACCAACAGGGTCAGGGACAGCAAGGACAACAGAAAAACCAACAAGATCAAGGTAAACAAGGACAGCAGGGGCAACAAGGTCAGGGGCAGCAAGGCAAGCAGATCGCTCAAAACCAGCAGGGAAAGCAAGGGCAGCAGGGACAGAAAGGCCAACAAGGGCAGGGCCAACAGGGCAAGCAAGGGCAACAAGGGCAGAGTGGTCAGCAAGGGCAGCAAGGACAACAGGGACAAAGTGGCCAGCAGGGGCAACAAGGACAGCAGGGTGGCCAGCAAGGCCAACAGGGGCAGCAAGGACAACAAGGACAGGGTGGTCAGCAGGGTCAAGGTGGTCAGCAAGGACAGCAAGGGCAAGGCGGTCAACAAGGGCAGCAGGGACAACAAGGCGGTGGCGGCCAGTCTGGTGGCGGTCGCAACAGTGATCTGAATGGCCAACGCTCACCGAATTCCCAAAATTCCCAAGCCAGTTCCGGCGGCGGGCCCATCCGTAGCAATGGCGAGCGTCAGCTTGGGTCTGAGCTTCGTGAATACCTGCGCGACGCCGAAGATTTACGCCGCAACCTGGGACGCGACCGCGACCTGCAACGCGGAATGGATCAAGCAATTCAAGGCTTGCGTCAGGCCAACGATGCAATCGCTCGTGACGATATGGCTACGGCGCTACTGCTCAAAGATCAGGTGATCGAACCCCTGCGCAGCATCGAGATGGAACTGAGCAAGCGTGTTCAGGCCAAGCTTGGCACCAACAAACTCCGCTTGGGTGACGAAGGCGCCGCCCCGGCGCAATACCGTAAGCTGGTGGACGAATACTACAAACGTCTTTCCAGCCGCCAGCCGAACCCTTAAGCCGCAGTTCAGCTAAAAGCTAAAAAGCTGAGGCCATCTCGCAATGAATGTTGCAAGATGGCCTCAGCTTTTTGCTTCAATCCCTTTCTCTCTTTCTTCACAAAGGCTGAGTGAAAAACGCCACTACATCTTCAATTTTGCGTGTGATACGCGCAGGCGGCAGGCTTTTCAAAAAGCTCTGGCCGTATTGTTTCGTCACAATTCTTGGATCGAGAATCGAGAGTACGCCGCGATCCGTTTCGCTGCGAATTAAACGACCCAAGCCCTGCTTCAATGCGATGATTGCCGCTGGAACTGAATATTCCGCGAAGCTGCTACCACCTCGATCGTCAATGAACCGCTGGCGCGCGGCAACAACAGGATCGGACGGGACAGCAAAGGGCAGCTTGTCAATAATGACACAGGATAATGCCTCGCCTCGCACATCCACGCCCTGCCAGAAGCTGGAGGTTGCGAACAGCACGGCATTCGGCGTCGCGCGAAAACGATCCAGAATGCCCGAGCGCGAACCTTCGCCCTGCATCAGAACAGGAAACTCAATCTGGTATTCCACCTTCTCGCGTAACACCTTCATCTGAGCGTTGCTGGTGCACAGCACGAAGGCCCGGCCCTGGCTGGCATTTAGTAACTTGATTATCTCTTCGGCAGCGGCTTGGGTGTATCCGGCATCTCGCGGATCAGGCATCTTCGGTGGCAAATAGAGCAGCGATTGACTCAGATAATCGTAGTTCGATTCGGCGATCAGTTCATCAGCCTCCTCAAGCCCCAAGCGGTCGCGAATGAAGCTGAACGATCCGGCACTGGTCAATGTAGCTGAAGTCAGCACGGCACTATCAATTTTGAATTCACGGTCTTTCTCGGCCTTGTCCTGACTCGGCTGGTTGCGGCTGAAGAGCCGGTCGTTAAGGATTCCGGAAACATCAATCGGCGTGGATTGCAGAAAGATGCCGCGCCCGCGCCGTTCGCACCAGTTAATGAACGATGAATCTTCGCGAAAAACAACGAAATCCAGGTCAAATCGCAATTGATCTACGCGGCGCAAGATGGCTTCCATTTCGGCGGGCGGTTCTTTGACGCCGTTCAGTTCAGCGCCTAGACGATCCAGCGATTGGCGGAACGTTTGAAAGCGTTCGCCCGCGGGCAGCATCTCCCATTCGCCGCTACGGCTTTTACGCGCGAACATCTGTGGGCGGATGACAAAGCGGCCTTCTCCCTCGATACGGGGCAGTGTCGAACGCGGATCAGTACCGTTGAAGTTCAACCAGAAATTTTCGGCCATCCTGGCCACGCGCGCCGAAGCTTTGGTTAGCTCTCGCGCCACATCCACATCCACCATCGCCAGCCGCGAAATATCGCCAAGCAAGTCATCCACTTGATAGTTCGAAACACTAGCCCCAAAGTATTGCGCGGCGACGTCTTCCAGTTGGTGCGCTTCGTCGAAAATCACGGCGCTGTAATCCGGCAGAACCTGACCCCACTCTTTGTCGCGCAAGGCAAGGTCAGCGAAGAAGAGGTGATGATTGACAATAATGATCTCTGATTCCAGTGCCTGCTGGCGCGCGCGCGTAATAAAGCAGGCGTCAAAGTCCTTGCACTTCTGACCAATGCAAATGTCCGACCGGGCATCAATATGCCGCCAGAAGGGGATGTTTTCCGGCAGCTCGGTCAGTTCGGCGCGGTCACCTGTCAGGCTGCCATAAGCCCAGCCTTTGACCATGTCGAAGTAATCCACCTCGTCCAATCCTTGCAGTATCGGCGTACTTTCAGCGCGCTTCAGACGGCTCAAGCAGAGATAATTCGACCGGCCTTTCAAATACATCGCTCTGAATTTTTTTGGCAACACGGATTGCAGAAAGGGTATGTCTTTATAAAAAAGCTGCTCCTGCAAATTCTTGGTGCCGGTCGAGATGATCACGCGACGACCGCTGGCAATGGCTGGAATCAAATACGCCAGCGTTTTGCCTGTACCCGTGCCGGCTTCAACTAACAAGTGATGCCTGCCAGCCAGCGCATCGGCGACGGCCTCGGCCATGGCAATTTGGCCGGGGCGGTATTCGTAATCGGGATGGTGTTTCGCAAACAAGCCTTTGCGTCCAAAGATTTCTTCCATGATTTGGCTAGCAACTTTCAGCTTCGAGTTTCAGATTCAATTTAGGCAGTTTTGATTTCGCGGTGCAGTGTACCATACGTGCAACGCAACCAGCGAAGGACTTCATGGTTGAAATGCGGAGTTGGCTTTACAAGTTTTTACAGTCCACTTAGGTGGCCCTGCTTGACTTCAATGCCAGTTGAACGCAACCTGATGCGGACATGAATCGTAGTTGAAGGCGCGGCCTATATCGCCGTCGAAAAGCAAATATCATCAATCCAATCAACCTCAACAAAAGTAAGGAGACCTTATGAACCAACGACTGGTCGCTCTGCGTTTTATTCTCAGTTCGCTTGCCATTAGCGCGGCACTTGGCCTGGTCTGTTTCGCACAGACCGCGTCCGCAAGTCAGGCAAAATCAGCGGCAATGGCTGCCGCTCCCGATCACATTGCAATGATGGTCGCCGATTGGACCCGCGCACGCGATTACACCAAAGAATACATGGATGCTATGCCGGAAGACGGCTACAGCTTTAAGCCAACGCCTGACATCCGCAGTTTTGCCGAACAGTTCCTGCATTTGGCCAATGCCAATTACGCATTTGCC
The DNA here is from genome assembly GCA_039922135.1 of Blastocatellia bacterium. Classification (GTDB taxonomy): domain Bacteria; phylum Acidobacteriota; class Blastocatellia; order RBC074; family RBC074; genus RBC074. Next base: position 438 of record JBDSAM010000414.1, on the reverse strand, counting down.
GTGGCGGCAACTGGTGCTACCAATCCAATGGCAGGCAAAAACCTGGAAAAGATGGACGATATGAAAACCAAAGTGGCGTGCACCAAAGCCGTGATGGATAGCTACGATTTCGTTATCAGTACCGCAAAGAGCGCCGATTCGAAAACGCTCGGCGATTCCATTAAAGTCTTTGGTCAAAACAGCACACGGGGTGGGGCTTTCGCCAAAGCCTTTGAGCACCAAACCCACCATCGCGGCCAAACGACAATCTACCTGCGATTGAAAGGTGCCAAACCTCCAGCCGAGAAGTTGTTTTAAGAACCGCAGAGAAGGATTAAGTGACGAATGGCTGCCGAAAGGGCTGTCGTTCGTCACTTTTGCTTTATGCGAATCACCGAGATTTTTTATTCAATTCAAGGCGAATCCTCTTTCGCTGGATTGCCCTGCGTGTTTGTGCGG
>JBDSAM010000413.1:0-6953 GCA_039922135.1 Blastocatellia bacterium | reverse complement strand
AAGACGACTAGTGATTCCAATAACAGCCTCGTCGCCTCAATATCCATCGAAATCGCAAAACGTTTGCCCGATTCATCAGTGCTGCTGATGCTTTGCAGAACCCCGAGCACGATCAGCGCCACCAGCGGCCAAGCTGTGGCTGGCACCACCAGAGTTAGCTGTTTCTCAACGAAACATTTCACTCCCCATAGCAAAAACAATGCGGCGATTAAGGCGCCGAAGACAGCAACAGACCAAGCCTCAACAGCGCCAAACGCCAGCGCAGTGAAGAGCATCGCGAGCAACAATCCAACAGGAATCATCCTGCCAAAAGTATCTCCGTCCCCTTCCAAGTCTGCGCGAACTGATTTGTTTGTTGGCACCAAAAATTCGCTCCGTTACTGCTCCGTCAGTTTGAAGTCATCGAACCAAATCGTCCCCCGCGTCGGCTCGTCGTAGTCGTAGCGAGGCCTGCGAACGATGCTGACGTAGGTCATCATTTCCAGCTTCGCAGTAAATTCAATCGCCAAATTCTGCCATTCATTAGAAGCAGCAAGGACAGGCTCCGAAACAGCGATTACGCCATTTCGCCCTAGCAGCGCTAACCGGGGTCCTTCCGGCGTCACCAGATTTTGGGCTTTGGCATAACACTCAAGCCGGTATCGTCTCCCCTGAGTGAGCGCGACCAATTGTCTAATCTCACCCTCTAGCCGGGTCGTGTCACGCCCCGCAAAGCTCACCCTAAGTGATCTTCTACCTCCACGCGCGACACCACGATCAAATCCGATCCGCGCGTAATCGCTGGGAGATATCATCCAGTCGAATTGATTGAATTGTTTCAAAGATTCAGCCTCAAATCCGCCATTCCAAATCAACCCGCCAGTGGTCTGTGGAATAATGGCACTAACCGCATCCAGCCAGAGTTCTCGCGCTGTCTGTGGATTGACTTCAAGCATGGACGAGATAAAAGCAGCAGCACTTGGCGAATTAATTTTGGCGATCGAATCAATTTTCAGATAGATAGCAACCGCCGCATCACTTTGCGATTGCTCAACCAGAAATTGCGTTAGCGGTAACTGCAATGTTGCATCGCCATCCGTCAACTTCTTCAAAACATCCACGTCTCTACTTGATGCTTGCCAAAGTAAATCCAGGGCTGATGGTAACAATTCCCGATTAGCAGTCGCCGCAAGCCGAAAGGGTTTCAACGATTCTTGCAATTGGCCTTGCCGTAACATCAAATTTGCTAGCGCCCAATTTACCTCTGAATATCGTGGAGCCAACCTAGAAGCCGTTCTTAAAGCACCCTCGGAATCATCCGAGTTTCCGATAAACTCTTGGGAGGTAGCTAAAGCCTGCCAATACCGATAATTCCAAGGTGAAAGATTGACGGCCTGTCTGGCATGCGCTTGGGCTTGCGCAAGGATTTGCGGGTTGGATGGCTCTGTCATCTCTGCTTCCGCCAGTCGAATTTGAACGCGCGGCGAATCAGTCAATCGTGAAGCGGCAGAGATGAGGGCCTCACGCCCAATCATAATGCGACGATCCGCCATAGTTCTCACAACAAAATGCGAGAGCATTATGCCGCCGAAGACTGTACTGCACGCCAGGGTAGCCATCGCTAGCGCAATACGACCGGGAAGGCTATTGATCTTGAAGGTAACAGTCACTTGATTCGATCTTTTTACAACTCGCCGCCTCGCTGGTAAAGCAGCCAGTCATCTCGGAGTGGGGTAGTCGGAGTAGAACGTTTGAGGACCAACTTGAGACCGCCATTCGGGGATGCTGACAAAGGCGGCCTCTTTAGCTATTTCATAACAGAGGCGAATTCGGGGTTGAGTAAATGGTTCGTCGAAGAATCCAGCCATCCACCAATTATGGCATCGTACTTGAGACTTGAGTTTGAGATGAAACCGCTGCGCCAGCAACCGCGGCACCACCGGCACCCAGTAAGATTGCGGCCAAAGCCCCTGAGCTCAACGTAATGGATTGGCCTGCCTGACTGGTTGTCATCACGGGGACACACCGTACACCGCGCTGTGTGGCAACAGCCAAAAGCGACGCGTCCTTACCATCCGCAGCGGAAATTCCTTCAGGCGTGTTGATTGCAATCTTCACGCCGGCAGGAGAATGAACGACGATTTTCCCCATCGCCAGATCACCACCAATGATACCGTCCGAAAACCTAAGCATCATTTGTGTACCTGGGGCAATCTCTATTCGCCCCAGCTTCCCAAGATTAACAATGGCGCGATTGCCGTTGGCACAGGCTACACTCAAACGGCTGTTGCTATAAATGCTTGTACCATTGATTGCCTTTTTATCGTTGACCGTTACCGCACCCGAGACAACAAGCTGGCCAGCGACTTGATTATCTGCTCCTGGGTTTCCCGCAGCCAAAGCCATGGCGAGATTACCATTTCCAAAATTGCTTATTGCGATGAGTAAAATAAAGGTGGTGATTCCGCGAAGATTGGGCCACTGAATTTGCATAACATATTCCTCCCGATTACCAGCAGAGTTGGCAGATTTCAGATTTGCTGACTTAAGCGGGGGGTCGGCCGGAGCAAAGAGTACCTTAGCAAAGTTCTTTTTTCAAACTCATTTTCCGTGAATTTGCTGATGACGCCGCCGTTGTTAGGCGGCCTTTGATAGAGAACGACTACGTGGATGTCGGCCTCTGAACTTGTGATTAAATGAGACGAATTCTGGGCATTCGATTTGCGGGGTCTAGATGTCTTTCAAGAATTGCGGGGTAGAATCGTAATGTCCCTCAGCTTAGCGATGCTGATTACTGCATGAAGTTTACTGCATTGGGTGCCAGTTATCGTCAGTCGCGCGTAAAGTTAATTGGAGTCGCATAGCGAGTCAAGTAAAAAAATTCTCTGCCATTAAGATTTCCTCTACTTGCCAATCGTGACTGGCTGGCCAGCCACCAAATTCCCAGGCGATATGACAACTGGCGTATCTGCGTCAACCCCATCAACAACAACCCAATCGTCTGCCCGTCGGCCAACAACGACATTTTTCTCAACAGCCTTTCCATCTTTCATGGTGAAAACCTTCTGGATACCTGCAAAGGTCACAATAGCCTCAGCCGGAACCATGACGACATTAGCAGTTGAAGCCGTTTGAATTTCTGCTTTGGCAAATGACCCGGGACGCAGCCTGCCGTGCTGATTCTCAACCTCAGCCTCAATAATCAAGGTGCGGCTTTGTTCCTGAAAAGCTGGGCTAAGGCGAGCAACGCGACCACTATAATCCTGGCCTTCTTCGCCTTCGACGATAACGCGAACCGATTGACCTACGCGAATTCCCATAGCCTCGCGCTCCGGCACTTCAACACGCAGCCGCAACGGATGTAGCCGGACAAGGGTGACCACCGGCGCGCCAGCCGCCAGATATTCGCCCATCGAAGCCCGCCTTTCGCGCACCGCGCCGTCGAACGGAGCGTAGAGCGTAGTCTCGACCAATTGCTGCCGGGCCATGGCCAATTCCGAACGGCGCTGCAAGAGAACGCCCTGGCGATTGCGGACTTCTTCGACAGCGTCCTGATAACGGCTATCGGCGACCTTGAAAGCTGATTCAACGCGATCCAGTTCCGCTTTCGATTGAATGCCCTGGCGAACCAGTTGCTGCGCCCGTTCAAAGTTAAGCTTGGCCTCGTCGAGCAGAGCGCGAGCTTGGCGAACCGTACCGGTATTCTCAGTTTCGATACGGTCGCTTTCGCCTTGGGGTGGCAGTCCAAGTCTAGCGCGCGCTTGTTGCAAGCCGGCTTCGGCCTGATGCAAGCGACCATTGAATTCGATGATTTCCAGTTGGCCGATAGTTTGTCCTTTGCGAACAGAACTCCCTAAGTCCACCTTGAGTTGACTCAAGCGTCCGGCGACCTTGAAGCTTAGCGTCGCCTGTTCGTCAGCCGCCAATGTGCCCGGCGCAGTAACTGTGCGGGTCAGTGGACGCGCTTGTGAGTTAACCACCTTGACTTGCTTTGGCGGTAAGGCTGTCGCCCCACCACCAGCTTTCGCGGAAGGAGAGGCAGTTGAATTCCCCTGCTTGCAAGCACCGAGCAGCGACAGGCAGAGAAGAGACATAACAAAAGCAGTGGGCTTTGCGTGCAATTTTGTCATCTTGGTTTCGGTCTTTTTATTTCCTGTGGTTTATTTATGCTAGCAAGTGAGGCGGCAGTATAACTTGTGGAAACGATTCTTGCACTCAGGTTGCTTCCGCCCCGGCGAAAGCTGTGCGATGATGCGCGGGCATCACGAAATTTCTTTTTCAAATTCCACGATCCTGGAACGAGTAAGCTGACATACGTTTAAAATATAGAGCATTCAGCCTAAGTCAGAATCTTTGATTATGACCAACTCTTGCCGCCATTCAGAAAGCAAAGGAGGGCGACATGTTGAAATCAGCGAAGATCGTGGCTTTCGTTCAGGTGATAGACCGTGAAAAAGCGACAGCATTCTATGTCGACACTTTAGAGCTTCGATTTATCAGTAAAGACTAGTTTGCGCTTGTAGTGGAATCAAATGGAACACGCTGAGGGTCGGCGAGCTTCCCGAGTTTAAACCTGCACAAGGCACAGCCCTTGAGGGGAAGTGCCGGACATAAGAAGAAGCCGTCTCTGACCTGCGGGAAAGGGGCGTCGAGCTTTAGCACCACTGCTTTAAGGGACAGGACGATCTCGGAATCTAGACGACGCCGAACGGCGATAAAGTCGCCTGGTTCAAAGATCCAGCAGGTAATGTTCTGTCTGTTAGTCATCACCTCAACTAAAGGATCACAAACAGATGAGAAGCAAGCTTGCGTTTGTTCTTTCGGTCGCGATCGTTTTTCTGTTCGCGGCGGTGCATTCACAGCAATTGCGGTCGGCAGCTTCCGCCGCGGATTCGGCAAAACCGTTTCTCGAATCTGAGATCATCTTCCCGCTCGAACATTGGCATAACCACGCTTCAGCCATTGTCGAATGTCCGAACGGCGATCTGCTGGTCTGCTGGTTCAACGGTTCAGGCGAACGCACAGCCGACGACGTGAAGGTCGAAGGCGCGCGAATGAAGAAGGGCACAAAGACCTGGAGTCCGCGTTTCACAATGGCCGATACACCCGGCTATCCAGACACCAACTGCACGATGTTCATTGATCCGCAAGGCAGGTTGTGGCTGATGTGGCCAACCATCCTGGCCAACGAATGGCACACCGCCCTGATGAAATACAAAATCTCCTCTTTACGGGGCCGTTATCAGGCCGATGGCGTGCCGCAGTGGGATGTGCAAGAAGTAATGCACATCACGCCCGGTCAGGAGTTCGTGGATACAGTCAATAAAGTGATGGACGAGTGGGAAAAAAATCGCCCCGAATCCCCTGAAGCGCCGAAGGAACGGTTGGACGCTTACATTGCCCGCGTGCGCAAAATGGCTGCGGATAAACTCTCGCGCCGCATTGGCTGGATGACGCGCGCGCATCCGTTCGTGCTTGATGGCAAAAGGTTGATCGTGCCGCTCTATTCCGATGGGTTTTCGTTTTCGCTGATGGCGATCACGGACGATTGGGGCAAGACCTGGAAGACCAGTACGCCGCTTGTGGGCGGTGGCAACATTCAACCGAGCATCGTGCGCAAGAAAGACGGAACGCTATACACGCTAATGCGCGACAACGGACCCGCGCCGAAGCGATTACATCAAAGCGAATCGCGCGACAGGGGCGAGACTTGGTCGCCGGTGACAGACAGCGATCTGCCAAACCCTGGTTCCGGCGCTGAAGTCATCTCACTTAGCAATGGGCATTGGGCATTGATCTACAATGACAGCGAAAGAAGCCGCAACAGCCTGGCCGTCTCAATCTCGGACGACGAAGGCAAGACATGGAAATGGAAACGGCACCTTGAATTCGATCCGCCCGGCCCTGAATCTGGCGCGTTCCATTACCCCTCAATCATTCAGGCTCGGGACGGTTCGCTGCACGCATCGTACAGCTATCACCTCAATCGCAAAGATTTGGCCAAAGATGCCGACGGCCAACCGAAACGAAAAACAATCAAGCACGCACATTTCAATGAAGAATGGGTGATGGCCGGAGAAAAATGAGAGCAGGAATGACTTCTTGAAGATTTTCGCTCGCCAGTCTTACTTTCAGGCGCTAGAATGCGTCACCTTGAGTTCATAACCTCAATTCAAAACTTCAACTTAAAGTTTTAGACTGGCTCGCCCCAGCAAGCTGACAGGTGAATTTCGACAGCATCGAGTGCGAGCCAAAGGTAGCGTGCAAACGATATGATGTACAGCCAACAAGAGTACGACATGGTTCGGCGGCAGACGATGCAGATTGAGGCGGAAAAGCGCGCCTTGCTGCGGTGGGCATTGATTGCGGTGACAGTTTTATTTGCAGCTTCTTTGCTATTAAGCGGTCTGATGTATCAGCGCTACAGTTCGGCGGAAAGCACGATCCAAGCGGCTCAAACTCGCGCCACCAATGCCGAAACACAGTTTCAACAGGCCAGCAAGGAGCGGGATGAAAAGATAACTCAACTGGAAAAGTATTCCGCCGTAGCCTCGAAGCAAAGTACAGTTATTGACTCCCTTGTTCCGAAGATGTTCAACCACGGTGCCTCAGAAAATGAATTGGGAGAGCTGGCTCACGCCGTTTATAACCAGCCCGGCCATATGATCCAATTGTCTGGCATTCCTCCTAACACAATTCTTCGCAGCTTCCGGTATCGCGCGGATGGACGCCCGCACAAATACACCTTCGTGCCAGGATTGATTGACAGTAAGTGGGTAATCTATTCGGTGCTGGTGAAGAATCAGGAAGACAAATAGATCGAAGTCTTGACAGATCAATAACTGGCTCCTATATTTCGCGGGCCCTAATGGGAGGTCGTCTAATGGTAAGACTGCGGACTCTGGATCCGCCTATCGGGGTTCGACTCCCTGCCTCCCAGTCTTTGTTTTTAGTTTCAAAAACTTGCGCGGAAC
>JBDSAM010000412.1:0-5076 GCA_039922135.1 Blastocatellia bacterium | reverse complement strand
ATGGAGATGGGTTTCGCCTGAACCTTGTGCTTGGGAAGAACTGGAAGAGTTGATCACACCGAAATAAATAGTTTGCTTACGACTACGACTGAAGACCGCCTTGAAAATCTCCGCCAAGATCAACGTCTATAACGAAGAAGCGAACATTGCCGCTGTCTGTGAAACGGTGGCGTGGGCGGATGAGATTGTCGTCTGCGATTCCAATTCGACTGACCGCACTGTAGAGATTGCGCGGCGCTATACCGACAAAATCTTCAACCGCGAATTTCACGGTTACAAAGACAAGCACGAATACTCCGATTCGATGACGACCGGCGATTGGATTCTGTGGATTGACGCCGACGAACGCGTGACGCCGGAACTGCGCGAGGCGATTGAAAAGTTGCGCGAGGCTGATCCGGCTTCCTTGCCTGACGGGTTTCGCATCGCGCGGCGGACGGAGTTTCTGGGCCGCTGGATTCTGCATTCTGGTTGGTACCCCGATTATCAAATGCGGCTGTACCGCAAAGCGGCGAGTTATTGGGATGGCGTTGCTCCGCACGAAGTCGCGCACGTGCGCGGCAGAGTCGAAACCTTGCCTGGCGAATTCCTGCATTACACCACGCAAAGCCTGAGCGAATATCATCATCGAGCAGATCGTTACACCACGCTTGCGGCGGAGTACCTGCACAAGCAAGGCAAGCGCGTCCGTGCAATTGACCTGTTCATCCTGCCGATTGCCGCATTCATCCGCACATATTTGCTCAAACAAGGCTTTCGCGATGGAGTGCCGGGATTGGTGGTGGCGATCTTCACAGCCTACGGCGTGTTTCTGAAATATGCGAAGGTGTGGGAAAAACGGAACGTCAAGGAAAGCTGAAAGCTCCAGCTTCAATCGCCATATCTTTTCTGCACGCGGTAACGCGCCAGCACTTCTTCCAGAAAGCCTTCGTAATTGAAGGTGACTGGATCGTAGTAGGGCCGAATCTTTTCCATCAGCGGAATGCTAACGCGCCAGGCCAGCCATTGGCGGGGCTGATCGGGAATGTCATAGCGCCGGCGCAAGAAATTTTCGAGCACGACAATGTCAGCAACAGAAATGGCGCGGACATTCCCCTGAAAATCCACTGGCGTTGCGATACGGCGGTGGGCCGAATCAATCACTTCACTTTCAAACACTTCATCGAAGGACGGGGCTTCGGCGCTGCGTTCTTTGATAACGACGGTTCCCGCGACGTAATCGCCCAGCCGTTTGGCTTGTTCGCCGGCAAAAACCGAAACGATGCCGACTGAATAAAAGAATCCCGGCTGCATATCCATCAACCGGATCAGATTGCGCGCCAGCGATGCGAAAAATGTGATGGGCCTGCCGTCTTCTTGAATCACGCGCAGTTTCAGCCATCGTTTGCCCGGCGTCTGCCCGCTCCAGACCGTTTCAAAAAAAACGAAGTAGCCGAAGAACAGCACGAAGGCGACCAGGATCGAAAGCGCGATGATCCACAGGCTGCCTTCGCTGAAGCCTTCCACAACCTTATCACCCACCTTGCGCGCGCCATTGCTGAGCCTGTAGGCCAAAACGCCTGTCAGCACAATGGCCAGGATTTGAATTATGTGGTCAATCGCGCATGCGATGAAGCGATTGCCGATGGTCGCCAGCGCAAAGTGCAGTTCGACGTGTTCGGGGGTTTCAATGGTCAGGTTCTCATCCACCATGCACGCATTGTAATTGCGGAGTGCGGATTGAGGAATGCGGATCGAGAAAATTCAATACGGCGGGATTGATTCGATTTGCGGCTTAATCCTCATTGCGCGATTTGCCTTTGCCTGTCTTTTCAAGATCAAGATAGGGAATGCCGAACTGGCCTTCCAACTGGCGCAGCTTTTCCAGATCAATGGGGCCGACAATGTTGACGATGACCAGTTCTTTCGGCTCAATGGCCAGAATCGCCAAGCCATTGATAACGCCTTTGTCGTCCATCTTCAGATGGACTTCTATTTTCTGGCCTTCGCGTTTGCTGGTGACGCCAACGATCTTCGTCCAACCGGGCGCATTGATCTGCGAACGGATGGGTTCTATGTCGCTCAGTTGATATTCGCCGGTCTTTTCAAATTCAAAGACTCGGACGTAGACGCCCTGAATCTTCGACACCAGGTCTTTGACTGCCGCTTCCTGAGGATTTTTATCCGACAGGAATTTCGCCGCGACCTGCAGCAGCTTTTGATCCAATGTGACTTCGACCACGTTCTCAGCCTTCGCGGCCAGCTTGTCTAGTTGGCTGATCTGAATTTGCGCTCCCTGCGCGCGCGCCGTTGCGAAACCGCAGACGAACAAAATCGCCAGCACCGTGATTTTCTTTGCTGCCCATACAGCCCTGTTCATAAAACTTCCCTCTCCCATTTGCTTATTGGCACGCAACCGGAGCGGTAGCTACCAGGTATTCCGGTATCGGTTTTTCAAACCAACCCGGTCGCTACCGCTTCCGGTTCCGTACCGCCTTTACTTGTCGAAATATCCCCGCCGCGTTTTAGCGACGGAGCTATCCTGTTTAAGCTTGACGCTGACGCGGCGAAATTGCCCATCGTGTTTCAGTTTGTCCGGCGAATAGGCCAGGCTGTAAAGCGTGTGCAGTTCGCTGGCAACGCGCTTGTAAGCAGCTTCAAGTTCTTCTTCACGCTGTGCGCTGAACAATTCGCCGCCTGTCTGATCGGCCAATTGCTCTAGCTGTTTGCGCGCTGTCTTGCTCTTGTTTTCTCCAAGAAAACCTCCGCCGCCGAATAGCACGCCGAGTTTGTTGTAATGATTCTGCGTGCCGCTGAAATAGATCGGGTAAATCGTCACGTCTTCTTCTGACGCGCGGTCCAACAGCGCGTCATACGTGTGCGTCGTTTCGCGATCGCCGATCAGCGATTCGTCTTCGCCATCGGTCAGCACGACAATCGCCTTACGCGCTTCGGTCAGTTGATCCAGTTGATCCAGCGCCTTCCACATCGAATCGTAAAAGGCCGTGCCGCCGTCCAGCCCGTTGATCTTTTCCAGTACGGACTTCAGCGTTGCCTTGTCGTCGGTGAAATCGGTCAGCACTTTGTAACGGCGCGTGAAGCCGACCATCGCGATCTTGTCTCCCGCCGGCATGGCGTCAACAAACCGAATGGCTGCCGCCTTCATGGCCTTGCGCTTGCGCTGCGTGCTGCCGCTCAGGTCCAGCAGCATGACTACACTGACGGGCGCGGTAACCGGTTTGAAGTGCGAAACATCCTGTTTGACGCCATCTTCGTACACATCGAAGTCGCCCTGCTTAAGGTTCGTGATTGGCTGGCCGGCACGATCCATCGCCTTGACGTTCAGGTTGACCAGGCGCGTTTCAATCCGCACCGTGTCTTCCCTTGGCGCAGCGGGTTTGACTTCGACAGGCTCAGCCGGATTTGCAGTTGCGGAGGTTGAACCAGGCAATGGCGGATTGTTTTCGTCATTTGCCGAAGAGTTCAGCACAGGCCGTGAGGCGCGCTGCGCCGTGCCGTTATCTGTAGTCGCCTCGTTATTTTGGACAACGGCTTTGTCGGATGCGCCTGCCGATGAATCTTGCGGCGTTGCGACAGCCGTGCGGTTCGGCCTCCCTTTCATCTGGCCGTTCGGCTGGTTGGCCATAACGTTTCCATTGCCGCGGATGGAATTGCCGAGCGAGATGCCCATAATCCGCGGGTTCTCTAAAAACCGCGACGCGGCATCCGGGTTGAACTTCACTTGGAGCAGGACGGCTTCGCGCTCTTCAATCGTGACCATCGCGAACTCTATGTCTTTCTTCGACTGTTTGACGTAGATGAAGGTGCGGCTGTTGCCGTCGCGTTTGGAATTGATCTGCACCAGCGGCGACCAGTCTTTGTTGTATGACTGTCGCATCACTTGATGAAATGACGTGGTCTCGGCGCGCGACGAGAAATCCTGGTCTTCGAAAACGGCCAGCTTGAAGCCCTTCACGCCCGCTGGACGCACAATCCGGATGGCGAAATTGGCTAAGCCAAGCATCGGCACCTTCGTGCGCTTGGCGCGGTAATTCTTTTCCAGGTGACTGACCAGGTCATTGAATCCTCGCCCTTTCGCGACGAAGGCCTTGCTCTGCGCCTGCGCGCTCATTGCAGAAGCGAGCAGTACAATCATTACTGCCGGGATCAATAGAAACCGAATCGGGTTTTGTAATCGAATCATCTTTGCCTCCTGAAGGAAAGAGCATGGAGTCCAGGCTTCAGCCTGCTGGGATATTGGCCAGAGCGATGATGCAGGCTAAAGCCTGGACTCCATGTTCTTACTGCTTAACCTTCTATTGCTTTCAGGGGGCTGAAAGCCGTCTAGGTTCAGTTGCGTCGCTTGCTGGACTTGCCCCATTCCAGGTCAAGGTTGCTGGGAATGCCGAAGCTGCCGCGCAGCTCGCTGATCTTTTCGGGGTCAATCGGGCCAACGACATTGACGACCATCAACTGCTTCGGATCGGTAATCAGCACGCCTACGCCTTCGATCACGCCATTCGCAAGCATCAGGAAGACTTCAACGTTTTCATGCTCGCGCTTGCTGCGTACGCCGACGATGCGCTCCCAGCCAGGCGCGCGAAGTTGCTGGCGCACGGCTTCGACATCCTGTTCGGTGTATTCGCCTTCTTTATCGAACTCGACGCCTTTGACGTAAACGCCTTTCAACACGTTCAGCATCTCCCGGACTTGGGCTTCGTTGGTCTTGCTCTTGTCCAGAAACTTCGAAGCGATCTGCAGCAGCGAACCGTCAATGCGGACATCTATTGTTTCGGCGGCTTTAGGAAAAAGTGTGTCCAGATGGTCAATCTGTAATCGGGCGTTTTGGGCGAATGCTGTTGCAGCACTAAGTGCCGCCAGCAGTAAAGTGGCGAGTGTGAGTTTGATCATGGTCATTTTCATAAGTTCCCTCCGTTTGGTGATTGGTTAGGTTTATTGGTGCTCGGTCTGGGGGTGGCCATCGTCGCGCTGGCCGGCTTCTTTAACCTTCCGTTGAGCGACGTTCAGTTTGGCGCTGGCGATTCGCATCGCCAGCATGACTTGTTCTTTAGCGCGTTGGCCTTCGGCGTTGGCCGC
>JBDSAM010000411.1:0-9305 GCA_039922135.1 Blastocatellia bacterium | reverse complement strand
GGTGCTGATGCTGGATTGTTCGCATTCGATGATCCTGTACGGTGAAGACCGGTTCACTCCGGCCAAGCGCGTCACACTGGCATTATCCCATTTGATCCGTACGCAGTATCCCGGGGATTCGCTGAAGCTGGTGCTCTTCCACGATTCTGCTGAAGAAGTTCCGCTCGCCAAACTGGCCAATGTTCAGGTAGGGCCGTATCACACCAACACCTGCGAAGGATTGAAGCTTGCGCGGCGTCTGCTAATGGCTCAGCGCAAAGATATGCGCCAGATCATTATGATTACGGACGGCAAACCTTCGGCATTATTTGTTGATGGCGATTTTGGCCGTCACCCGCATAGTCCAAAATCCAAGAAGGAAGATACCGGTCGCCGCCTGTATAAAAATTCAATGGGCCTGGACCCGATGATCACCGAAGCCACGCTGGCCGAAGTCGCGGCTTGTCGCAAAGCGGGCATCATCGTCAATACGTTCATGCTAACGGACGATTACTATCTGGTGGAGTTCGTCAAACAGATGACTGAAATCGCGCACGGCAAAGCGTATTTCACAACCAGCTTGCGCCTGGGTGAGTACGTGATGATGGATTTTATCAACCGCAAAACCAGCCGCGTCAAATGATGTTGAAACGATTCTTTCTACTCTTCCTGTTCCTCGGTTTTCCTGCCTGGACAACCGCGAACGCACAGATTCGTCCGCAACAACACACGCAACTGCGAGCAGCGCTCGACCGCGACGATGCGAGAACGGCGGAAGACTTACTGCGGGAGATGATGAGAACCTCGCCTGATGCTTTTGCGCGAAACAACTACGATTATCTATTGGCGCGGTTGCTGATGCGGCGTGATGGAAACAGTGAAGCCAGCCAAGTGCTGCAATCGGTTGTAGCGCGTGGCTCTGTGTTGGCCGGATATGCATTGTGGCATCAAGCGGAGATTGCGCGCGGGGCGCGCAATGCAAAAGAAGAGCAGCGGCTGCTGCAAAAGTTTTTGGCGCAATCTTCTGATCACCTTTACCGCGACCGCGCTGTACAGCGTTTAAGCGAGAGCTATTACCGCGCCGGACAGTATCAAAGCGTCATCAGTCTGCTGCGAGGCTCAGTCGCAACGCGACGCGAATATCTGGCGATGATCGGCGAAGCGCAAGCGGCGATGCGGCAGACCGATGCTGCGCGCGCCTCGTTTGAATCAGCACTGACTGGTAGTTCAATGGACGACACTTCGCTGCGGGCATCACGAGGCTTGGATCGAATCAATGAAGCCGCCAGCGCAATGTTGACCGAGCCCGAACATCTGCGCCGCGCGCGGATTTATCAGTTCAATCGTTACTTCGCCGAAGCGCGCAAGCATTGGCTGGCCGTTTTAGGCTCTCCGCAAAGCACCAAACGCGCTGAAGCGTTGTTTCAACTGGGGCGCGGCTACTTCCTGGAAGACAATTTTGGCGAATCGGCCAAATGGTACGAACAGGTTCACAAAGAATTCCCCAATACGCCCGAAGGCGAGCAGGGCTTCTATTACGTCGGCCACTGCCATCAGTACCTGGGCAACTCAGGCGGCGCGATTGCCCGTTACGAAGAGTTCCTGCGCGCTTATCCGCGTAGCGAATACGTCGGCTACGCGCATCTGAATGCGATTGACACATTGCGTACCGCCGGACGCGATGGCGATGCGCTGAAGTGGGCCGCGCGCGGGATGGCAACAGGCGACGCATTTACAGTTACCACCGCGCATTTCAAACAGGCGCTGATTCATTTGTCGCAGGAAAACTACCAAGCCTCGCTGGCTGACTTCACTGCATTACGGTCAAGAAACCTCAGCGTGCGCGGGCAAGTCGCGACCACCAACACTGCGGAAGTCGCGTTTATGCGCGCCTACTGTCTGGAAAAGCTGGGGCGGTTCGACGAAGCGATCAATGAATATCTGGCAATGCCGGAGCTTCGCGCGGGTGCCGCTGGGTATTACGGCTGGCGAGCGAGCGAGCGGCTGCGAGGGCTGAGCACAAACGCGCGGGCAAAAAATTTGATTGCGATACGGCGGGAAAAATTCCTGGGCGATGTGCGCGCGGCAAATTCATCAGGCAATGCCGCCGCAGCCAAGGCGGCGGCCAATCAAGCGTTGCGTTTCTTCACCGACGAGGCTTCAAGCCAAATAGGGCGCGGCGAATTGTTGCTGGTTCTGAAGTCGAGCTATCTGAAGCTGCGGGGGTATCAAGCGCCAACGTTTTCGGTGACGCGCGCAGGCCGCGCTGTGCCGATCAGCAACGGAGAGCGTGGCCCGGAAGCGGCAACGCATCAAGCCCTCTCCAGCGAATTGCTCTTTCTGGGTTTGTATGACGAAGGCGCGCCGGAGCTGGCCGAAACAGGAGCGGGGCGCGCGACGACGGCGTTTTACTGCGCGCGCGGCAACTGCGCAAAACTGGCGTTCGACCTGGGCGAACCGCTGCTGAACACCTTGCCGGACGACTTTCGGTTGGAACTTCTGCCGCGCGAGACGGCGGAGATTTTTTATCCAATGCCATTTCGCGATTCCCTTGAACGCCACGCCGTGAAGCGCGGAGTAGATCCACGCTTCGTGCTGTCCATCGCGCGGCAGGAGAGCAGTTACAACCCGCGCATCAAAAGCCCGGCGGCAGCCCGCGGCCTGATGCAATTCATCACCCTGACCGCCAGTCAGATTGCCGGACAGTTGAAGCTGCGCGATTTCGAGCAGAGCGATCTGTACAACGCGGACACGGCCATCCTGTTCGGTTCGCAGTACATGAAAAATTTGTTTGACGAATTTGGCTCGCCGCAAGCTGTCGCCGCAGCCTACAACGGCAGCGAAGATTCGGTTCGCCGATGGATGGCGCGGGCGAAGAGTCAGGATGTTGATCGGTTTGTGGTGGAAGTGCTGAAGCGCGAGACGAAAGATTATGTCTTCAAAGTGACCGGCAACTATCTGGCTTATCAAAAAGTTTATGGCCAGAAAGCAAATTGAAAGCAGTAGTACGCATTAAGCTCAAACCGGTGCCTTTGCTTGACTGTGCTTTACCTGAACAGCGAAATAATGCCGTAAGTCAGCGCAGCTATGCCTGCCGCTGCTGGAATTGTAATGACCCACGCCCAGACGATTTTGCCAGCTACGCCCCAACGCACTGCCGACAGCCGCTGCGTCGCGCCAACGCCAACAATCGCGCCAGTAATGGTGTGCGTTGTTGAAACTGGAATGCCGAAGTGAGACGCCAGGAAGATCGCGCCCGCCCCGCCAGTTTCCGCGCAGAAGCCACCAACAGGTTTGAGCTTTGTGATCTTCGACCCCATTGTCTTGACGATCCGCCAACCGCCTGTCAATGTCCCCAAACCAATGGCGGTGAACGCCGCCAGCCCAATCCAAAGAGGGATATCGTCATTCGGGTTGATATAACCACCCGTAATCAACGCCGCCATAATAATTCCCATTGTTTTCTGCGCATCATTTGTCCCGTGTGAAAGGCTGAAGAGCGAAGCGGAAAGCAATTGCATCACCCGGAAATATTTGTCCACGCGCGAAGGAGCGAAATGGCGAAAAAGCCAGAACACAATAACCATCAGCGTCATCCCTGCCACCAGCCCGACCAGCGGGGAAATGATGATAAACGACAGCGTGCCGAACCATCCCTTTGGCCATTTCACATCGAAAATCAATACGCCGAACCCAGCCTTCGCGACGGCAGCACCGCCATAACCACCGATCAACGCGTGTGAGGAGCTGGTCGGAAGCCCAAGATACCAAGTGATCAAATTCCATGCGACCGCGCCAACCAAACCTGCCAAAACAACCCATTCATTGACCTGATGTGGATCAATCAAACCGCTGGACACCGTCTTGGCTACGGCGTGATTACCCAGAAAGAACGCGATGAAATTGAAAAAGGCCGCCATCGCCACGGCCTTGCCCGGCGTTAATACGCGCGTCGAAACGACTGTGGCGATTGAATTCGCAGCGTCGTGGAAACCGTTCGTGTAATCGAAAGCAAGCGCCACTATGACGATGATCGTGACGAGCACGAGAGTACTGTTCATACACACCTCTGCTTGTGAGGATTCGCAGTTCGGATTGACATGAAGATTTTGTTAAGCCGCCATAAGCGGCGGTTGTTGCGGGCGTCAGGCGTTTTTGAGCACGATGGCTTCCAGCACGTTGCCAACGTCTTCGGCCTTGTCAATCATCCGCTCCATCTTCTCGTAAATCTCTTTCATCTTAATGATGGTGATTGGGTCTTTCTCTTCGGCGAAGAGTTTTTCGACAGCTTGGTGGTGATAAACGTCACCTTCGTTTTCCAGCGTGTGAATGGCGACGCAATCGGCCAGCACCTGTTCACCGTTGTTGCCCAGCGCGCCGACGGCGGTCTGTAGATGGGCCGTTAGACGAACCATCACGTCGCTCATCTTGCGCGCGTGTTCGGTAGATTGCGTGACGTGGTACAGGATGATTCGCTTGGCAGTATATTCGATGGCGTCCACGATATCGTCCAGCCCGCTGGCCAAAGCGTGTATATCCTCACGGTCAATCGGGGTGATGAAGGTTTGGTTGAGCTTCTTGATAATCTCGTGCGTAATATCGTCACACTTGTGCTCGACCACTTTGATCTGCTCAGCGTATGAGGCGCGATTATCAAAATCAGAAAAAAGGTTTTGCAACAACTTGGCACTCTCTGTCAGGTGCGATGCCAGGTTGTTGAATAAACTGAAATACTTCTCTTCTCTGGGCAACAGGCGAATCATAACTTGCTCCTTGAATTAATCCCGGTGGCTGGCACCAATATGAAAATAAGGCGCGAAGTATACAGTGTCATAGCCGTGAAGAGAATAAACTGACAGTTATAAATGAAGATTTAAGGCTCGCGTAACACACACATCCCGCGAAGGAATTTTAGGGATCTTCTAGTCCTGGTATCATGGTTGCTTTGCCTATTGTTGTCCGACTCGCTCCTATCCCCTGAGCAAATAGAAAATCTAAAAGAAGTTGAGGAGTGAATTTAATGCAAGGACTTGGAAAGATTTTGTGGAGGGTGTTGAAAGTTACGCCGATTGTCGGGTATGCCTTTGTGATTGCAGCCGCGCCCGCCATTATACGTCGCAAAGGCTATATTCTAGGGGCGTTGGCGTTGACATTGGATTTGCTGCCGGTGATTTGTTTGATCAAAGCAGGAGTGGAGGTCTTTACCGGCGACCTAATTCCTGACAAGTTTGAGACTTCTGTCGAACCAAGATTTGAGCTTGCCTCGTAATCGTCAGCCCATCAAAACCGACTTCCCTTTTCCTGCTCCCATCCCCACTGTCCACCATTTGCGACGCCATCCGGCGACAAATGTCCACGAAGGACGACGATAAGTAACAACCCGCTGCCTGCCCCTTATATCTTTCCATCCAGAATGTCGCGCATCTTCTTTGCGGTTTCAATCGGCGAGGATGCTCCAGCGATGGCAGCGCCTACGATGACGCCAGCAAGCGGCAAGTCTCGCAGCGCGGTCAGTTCCACGACGTCAATGCCTCCTGCCAGATAAACTGGCAGATCAATTTGTTCAATCAGTTCGGCAAGCTGGCTGAGCCGATCTTCGCGGCTTAGCCCATTTATGCCTTTGAAGCCGCGCCGGTTAATACAAAGCGAATCCACGCCCAAATCACGCAATTGTCGCGCGCGTTCCGGAACGTTCGACAAGCTCAAGCTATCGGCCATCACCTGCCCGTCGTAACGTTTGGCCGATTTCACCACTCGTTCGATTACTTCGTCCGACGCGCAACCCAGCACTGTCACGACAGTCGCGCCAGCGGCAAAGGCCAATTCGGCAATCGGCTCACCCGCATCAATGACCTTGATGTCCGCGACAATTGGGCAGCCTCGATGCCGACGGCGCAGTTCACGCACAGCGCGGATGCCCTCGCGGATCAACAGCGGAGTTCCGGTCTCGATCAAATCCACTTGCGCCGCGACTTTCCCGGCTAATTCAAGCTCATGCGCAAGGTCGGGGGTGTCCAGGGCCAATTGCAGTTTCATGCTTATTTGACTCGTTGGCTTGCTATCTTTCTACTTGTTTTTCCTTTTCCACAAAAGCTGTGGAAAATCCTGTGAGTAATAGGTAAAACGCCGGTTTAAGTTTATCTAAATTCGCGACTTATAGCAGATTGCACATCTTTTCAACATTACCCTAAGTCAAATGGTTTCAATAGATATGTTTTCCAAAAGTTTTTCGTCAACGAAACGGCGTTTTGGTCTAACCACTTAGGTCAATTTCCACAACCAATCTCAATAACCCAATATTTACTGCTCAATTCTCATCGCGTTAAAGTAACTCTTTAAGCTTTCAGAGCGGTGGGTGTTTTCTCTGTGAAACAGTCAAAACGGAATGACACACTAACAGCTACCTATTTGCACAAGTGCGCGGGTGATATCAGAGGCTGCCTTCTTCACGCATTTGATCAAAGCGTTCCAGGAAGTCAGGCTTGACCAACACTTGGCGCGGCTTGGTTCCATCTTCCGAGCCGACGATGCCTTCGCGCTCCATCATATCAACGATTGAAGCCGCGCGGCCGTAACCGATTCGCAAGTGACGTTGCAGCAGTGAGGTTGAAGCCTTCTGGCTCTTGATGACTATTCGCACAGCGTCATCGTACTTCTCATCCTTTGCCAACTCGCCCATCGCAGAGCCTTCCGACTCCTTATCATTCTGCACGATCTTTTCGTTGTATGCCGGATTGCCTTGCGCGCGGATGAAATCGCAGATGCGCTTGACCTCTTTTTCGTCCACGTAAGCGCCATGCACCCGGATCAAGCGCGAAGTCCCTGGCCCCAGAAAGAGCATGTCGCCCTGTCCCAGCAATCCTTCCGCGCCGTTGGTATCAATGATCGTGCGCGAGTCCACTTTGGACGAAACGCGAAATGAGATGCGCGACGGAAAGTTCGCCTTGATCAAGCCGGTAATGACGTCCACCGATGGCCGCTGTGTCGCAAGCACCAGATGAATGCCCACTGCGCGCGCCATCTGCGCCAGTCGCGTGATGCTCTCTTCGACCTCGCGCGCCGCCACCATCATCAGGTCAGCCAGTTCGTCAATGATGACAACAATGTACGGCAGTGGCTGCGGCGGTTCGCTCTTGTCATCATCAGTGGCTTTGGCAGCCCTGCCTTTGGCCTGTTCGCAGACTTCGGTGTTGTACTGTTCAATGTTACGGACGCCAAATGCGGCCAGATGTTTGTACCGGTTCTCCATTTCCGAAACCGCCCATTTCAGCGCATACCCGGCGCGTTTGGGATCGGTGACAATCGGCGTCAGCAGATGTGGCAAATCCGCATACAATCCCAACTCCAGCCGTTTCGGATCAACCAGAATCAGTTTGACCTCTTCTGGCGAGGCTTTGTAAAGCAGCGAAAGAAGAATCGCATTCAAAGCAACGGATTTGCCCGCGCCAGTCGCACCCGCAATCAACAAGTGCGGCATCTTCGTCAGATCAGCCGAATAGTTCGATCCATCAATCGTCTTGCCCAGGGCCAGCGTCAGTTTGGATTCGGAATCGCGAAATTTCTTCGACTCAATCACCTCGCGCAGCCGAATGATCTCGCGCCGGTCATTTGGGACTTCGATGCCGACTGTGGATTTGCCCGGAATGCGATCAATGCGTATGGATTCAGCCTTCAGGCCCAAACACAAGTCGTCAACCAGACTGGTGATGCGGCTGTATTTGACGCCGGGATCGGGTTTGAACTCAAAAGTCGTGACAACCGGCCCAGGACTGATCTGCTTGACTTGACCGGAGACATTGAACTCGGAACATTTTTCCGCCAACTGCCGCGCGCGTTCCAACAGTTCGGCTTCGGCCATCTCCGGTTTTGCCGCTGTTGGCGAAAGCATTTCTGTCGCAGGTAATTTGTAATCGGCTAGTACGCGGGCAATTTTCGTTTTAATCTCTTCGATCTTCGACGGCTTCGCTGAAGCCTTCTCTTCAATCTCCTCAGTGCGTTTGACTGAAGCGCTCGCAACCATATCTTCGACGCTACGCAAGGTGCGAGGCCCGGATGCATCCAAATCCTCGCTCTCAGTCATCTCGTCATTGACGAAGTCCGAATCAACAGATGGCTCTATGGGACGCCGGTTCCGCGCAGTGGTTCCATTGCTCAGTTCGTTGGTGTCCAGCGACGCTGTTGATTTGCGTCCCGCGCGCGCAGCGGCTGTGCCAGCCATCGCTAGAACGACCTCGCCCGCATTGCTGTGGGCGCCGCTTCCGTCATCCAAAGGCGCCGTGGCCATTCCGCCTTTGCGGGATGGGGTCTTACGCAGCTTGGACGCCGTCTCATCTCCATAATTGATAACTGGCCCACCAACGCCCACCGGACGAGCCGAAGAAGACGTGGCACGCTCTCGCAGCTTTTCCATTTGTTCGCGCTCGTCCTTTTCCAGGTGCCGTTCTTGCCAGCGAGTCTTGGTCCATTCCAGCGCAGCGCGAAAGATTCCCATCTCGGGGTACTGATCCGCCAATTTGGTTAGCAGTGCTGTAACCGAAAACGGTGTTGCCAGCAGCAATCCAATCGTGATCAGCAGAATCAGCATCACGAACGCGCCGCCGGAGCCGATGTACCGCGACAGCCCAATGGTCGAATCGCGCACCAGCCAGTAACCAATAAACCCGCCCAGCCGGAACGATGAAGGATCAATCGGAATCAGCGTCAGAAATCCCGTGATTGCTATGATGATCAGAAAGATACCGACCAACTCGGCTTTGGTCGTTTCGGCGCGCATGTCGCGCCACTGCCACCAGCCCATAGTGAAGAAGACCATGGGCACCAGCCAGCCAGCCAGACCCAACGCCTGATAAAGACCACTGGCGATATGCGCCCCGATCGGCCCTGCCCAGTTCTTCGTACGCCCGCCTGCGCCTGTCGAAGCCCAAGACCTATCTTCAGAATGATAGGACAGCAGGGCCAGCGACATCACAAAACCAGTGAAGATCAAGAGCAACCCTATCACTTCATTCCATGGGCTATTTTTTCTGACAGGGTTAGGTGGCGGCGTTTCAATATTCATAAACGATTGTCAATTGTCAGTTGTCGGTAGTTAAGGGTGGCAGTCATTAAAGCATGCCGAGCATTGGCCAATGACCACTGACCATTAACCAGCGACCAACTCCCGCTTCGATAACAGATATTCTTTGATGAAATCGTCCAGGTCTCCGTCCAGCACTGCGTCCACGTTGCTTGTTTCGTATTTAGTTCGCACATCTTTGACCAGGCGATACGGATGCAACACGTAGTTGCGAATTTGCGAGCCAAACGAAATATCGCGCTTTGATTCG
>JBDSAM010000410.1:0-6584 GCA_039922135.1 Blastocatellia bacterium | reverse complement strand
AAGGTTCGTTCATTGCGGCTTACAGTTTGAAAGATGGCAAACGGGTCTGGAAGACGGACCGCCAAGAGATTCCTTCATGGGGATCGCCGACCATTGTCCAAGGAAAACAGCGTGTGGAATTGGTCACCAATGCAACGAAAGCCGCACGCGGGTACGATCCGCTAACCGGCAAAGAACTGTGGACCTTGACCGGCAACCCGGAAATTACTTCGACCACGCCAATTGCCGCGCACGATCTGATCTTCATAAGCAACAGCTATCGTCCGAATCGCCCAATCTACGCGATTAAACAGGGCGCGGCCAACGGCGACATCTCGTTGAAGCAGGGCGAAACCACAAACGAATCTGTCGCATGGAGCCTGCAAAACGGCGGCAGCTATCAACCGACGCCGGTCGCTTACGGCGAATACCTTTACGTCTGCAATAACGACGGCATCCTGCGGGTCTACAACGCCAAGACGGGCGAGCGGCTTTACCAGCAGCGCATCAGTGACAAAGCGACTTCTTACAGCGCCTCGCCCGTCGCCGCCGACGGCAAAGTCTATTTCAGCAGCGAAGACGGCGATGTGTTTGTGGTCAAAGCGGGGCCGAAGTTTGAGTTGCTTTCCTCGAATCCCGTCGGCGAAGTGATGATGGCCACGCCAGCGATATCTGACGGAATGATCTTCATTCGCGGGCAGAAGCATCTCTTTGCAATTGCGGAAAAGCCGGCAGCAAACTCAAGGGCAGCTAAGTAAGTGCCTGATGGCGGATCAGGGACAGTTACTTCACCATTTTCAATTCTGCATTTTTCCTTCTACATTTTCACGCAGAAAGCACAGGCTTTTCCTTCTCGAAAATATGGATCGGAAAGTGCCACAAGGAAAAATAAATGAAACGCCAAGTTACTCTACTTTCGATTTTGTTACTCGCCATATGTGCCCTCGTCGCATTTCACGCCACCGCGAAACCCTCTGGCAGCAACTGGCCGCAATGGCGCGGCCCGGAAGGGCAAGGCGTTTCCAACGACAAGAATCTGCCCACCGAATGGAGCGAGACCAAAAACGTATTGTGGAAAGTTGAGCTTCCCGGCAAAGGTTTTTCGCAGCCGATCATCTGGGGCGATAAAGTTTTCCTGACCACAGACATCGAAGGCGGACCCGCGCCCGCTACACATAAGCCACCCAAACATATGCTGGGTGACAATGAGTTCCACCATCCGGAATGGGACAGTGCAGATAAGCTTCACACCTTCAAAACACTTTGCCTGAATCGTGATACCGGCAAAATTCTGTGGGAACAAACTTCCTACTCCGGCACGGTTTTCGATTACCGACACAAACGTGGCAATTACGCCGCGCCCACCGCCGTCACGGACGGTAAATACGTCATTACCTACTTCGGTTCCGAAGGCGTTTATTGTTACGACTTCGAGGGCAAGCTAATTTGGAAAAAAAGCATCGGCAATATAGACACTTTCGGGATGGGTGTTGGTGTTTCGCCGGTACTCTACGAAAACCTGGTGGTCTTCGTTTGCGACCAGAGCCTGGCTGTGCCCAAAGATTCGTTTATGGTGGCGCTGGATAAAAAAACCGGCAATCAGGTCTGGCGCGTGGATCGGCCAGTCCAAGGAAGTTGGGCCACGCCAGTCATCGTAAAAGTCGCCGAACGAACAGAAATGGTCACCAGCGGGAACGAATTCCTGATCTCGTATGCCCCCGCCACTGGCAAGGAACTCTGGCGCACTACTGGCTTGAAAAGCCATGCTATTGCCACGCCGATGATCGGCCATGGCTTAGCAATCCTTTCGTCAGGTTACCCGGCTAAAGCTGTTACTGCCGTCAAACTTGGCGGCTCTGGTAACCTGGATGGTACTGACAAAATCGCTTGGAAATACAACAAAGGTACTGCCTATGTTCCCTCGCCGATTCTTTACGGCGATTATGCCTATCTGATGAGCGATGCAGGCATTATGACCTGCCTGAACGCCAAGACCGGCGAGGTAGTTTACGAAGGTGGGCGCGTGCCAATTGCAACGAAGTTCTATGGCGCTTCGCCAGTGGCATTCGACGGGAAGATTCTGCTGACCAGCGATGATGGCGACACGTTTGTCATCAAAGCTGGGCCAAAGCACGAAGTGCTGGGTACGAACTCGATCGGTGAGCCATGCCGCACCTCAATTGCGATTGCGGATGGCAAGTTATTTATTCGTGGTGATAAACATCTATTTTGCATTGGTAATAAAGGGTAAATGCTGTAGGCCGGCACCTGACCGTGATCAATCCTGCGCAACATCCAGACAGGAGTAACCAAAATAATGAATCGAAAACTGGCAATATCGTTTTCAGCCTTGGCGGTGTGTTTGTTTGCCGCGGCTGCGTTTAGTTTATTCACCGGCAATGCCGCGCCGAACACCAACTGGTCTGCGTGGCGCGGTTCCGACGGCACGGGCGTTTCCGCCGAAACCAACCTGCCCACCGAATGGAGCGCCGACAAGAACATCAAATGGAAATCCGCCTTGCCCGGTCGCGGCCATTCTTCGCCGATTGTCTGGGGCAACAGCATCTTCCTGACCACAGACATTGAAGGCGAAATCGTTCCTGGCGCAAAAGCCGTCGCTCACAAAATCGAAGGTCAGGATTATGTCCATCCTGATTCAATAGGCGCGGATCGCAACCATACCTTCAAGGTACTTTGCGTTGACCGTGTAACAGGAAAAATTCAGTGGGAGCAGACTGCTTACGGCGGAACCGTTTACGACGGTCGCCATCGCAAAGGCAGTTACGCCGCACCGACGATGGTGACTGACGGACAGTTTGTTTATGCCTGGTTTGGCGGCGAAGGCGACGGGCTGTATTGCTATGACCTGAAAGGCAAGCTGATTTGGAAAACTCCCATCGCCAAAATCGCCAGTGTCGGAATGGGGCCGAGTACTTCGCCTGTAATGGCCGATGGAGTCATCGCGCTGCAATGCGACGAAGACGAAGGCAAAAATTCGTTCATCGCCGGTGTGGATAAAAAGACCGGCAAGGAGTTATGGCGCACACCGCGACCTGTGCAAGCCGGCTGGTCAACTCCGCTGGTGGTCAAAACCGCCAAAGGAATTGAAATCGTGACCAGCGGATTTGAATGGGTCATTTCCTATGAACCAAAAACCGGCAAAGAGTTATGGCGAATGAAAGGCCCGCAGAGTAACGCCCTGCCTACGCCGCTGGCTGGATTCGGGATGGTCTTCGTTTATTCGGGCGCCCCGTTGAAAAAGACACTGGCCATTAAGCTTGGCGGTTCAGGAGATGTGACAGCGACCAACCTGGCTTGGAGCTATGAAAAAGGCACTGCTTATATCCCTTCTTCGATACTTTATGGCGACAACCTCTACTTGATGACGGATCGCGGCATTCTGACCTGTCTGGACGCAAAAACCGGAAAGGTTATTTATGAAGGTGGACGAGTTCCAGTACCGGCCACGTTTACAGCATCGCCTGTGGCGTTTGATGGGAAAATTCTGCTGACCAGCGAAGATGGCGATACCTACGTCATTAAAGCCGGGCCGAAGCATGAAGTGATCGCCACCAATTCGGTCGGCGAACCGGTTTATGCTTCGCCGGCGATCTCCGACGGGATGATTTTCATTCGTGGCGAAAAAAGCTTGTTCTGCATTGGCGGGACCAAAAAATAACAGCGAATAACAAGGAGGTTAATGTGATGAAACTCAAAATAACATCATCTTTGTTCGTTGTTATGCTTGTTGCCGCAGGTTTCTGTTTTGCCGGCGGCAAGCCTGACTTCAGCGGTACCTGGAAGCTGGAGAAAGATAGAAGCTTCAGCAATCCGCCGGGATTGGAACAAACGCTGGTCATCACGCAAAAAGGCAACCAAGTCACGCTCGACACCGACCTGAAGACCACGCGCGGCGGCCCGCAGAAATTAATCGAAGTTTATTCGCTGGACGGCAAGGAGGGGGACTTTACGCCTGCCCAGCCGCCCAACGCCAAAGGCAAGCGTAAAGCTTCGTGGCTGCCGAATGGGCAGGGCGTTATGATCGAAGACGTAGTTTCGGTTGATGGCAAGGTTATAAGCCAAACCACGCGCAAATGGACGCTATCTGCCGATGGAAAAACGTTGACTGTGGATTACTTCATTGATGTTCAACATGCTTCGTATGAAGCCAAACGCGTGTTTACCAAAGCAGGATAGATCACGCCAGCAGAAACAAAATTCTTACTTCTGTTATTGGCCTTGGCTGCCGCAGCGATGTGGTAACCAAGGCCAAGGTATTTCGGATAAGTCGGATAAGAATGCTATGGTTTTTCGGCGGCGATGTAGTGGTTGAAGATTACATCGCGGTAGCTGTGATAGATCGCGTCATCGTAATCCTTCAGAAAGACCGTCATTTTTTGCAGCAGCGTAGTCGAAAGATGGCCTGGCAATGCAGCCGGGTGCGAGTAGCGCATGTTGAACACGGCGCGAATAAACAAGCTCTTGTCCGTAATGGGAAGCTTTTTGATATTGCGCGCGAACCCATCGAACGCCGAGCCGTCGAACAGGTACTGCTCTACGTTTGACAGGTAATAGGCCGTTACCGTCAGCCCATTCTTGCGCAAGTAATCACCGACGCTGGTGAGCGCCTTCGTTCCGCCAAAATCGCCGACCAACGGCACGATCAGATTCTTGCGATGCATATCACGCACGAAGTTGTAATCGTCAACAACAGCCAGAAAGTTGCCAACCTTGCCGCTTAAATCCGTCTGCACAATCAATTCCCGATATGATGGAAAGTACCCGCCCCAGTTACCATCCAGCCGGAACGCGATGTCCAGCCCTTCGGCGCGGAAGTTTTTGTAGACGTAATCCAGGCTCTCCTTGTCCTGCTTTGAAAGCGGGAGCTGAAACTCGCTCTCGATGACTTTTGTAATTTCAGCCAAATTGGCGGCGTAGGCTTGATCGGTCGCCGCGATCTTGGCGAAGAAGGCCAGCAGCTCTTCAATCGCTGCGTCAGGCTTGGGGATGAGCAGCTTCGGAGCTTTGATATCTTTGGCGTCTTTCCCAATATCTTTTGCCGCATCTTTTGATTCGGCGGCTATCTCTTTCGGCAAAGGCTTGCTCAGCAACTTTGACAGGAATTCCGTGCGCGTCGGCGACAGATGAAAGATGGCCTTATACATTAAATGCTGAATCATCGCTTGTCGCCGAATGTCCACAATGAAGGCAATGCGCGGGCGAATCTTAGCGATGTAGGTGAAGTTCTGCTCCGGTCCCACGCCAATGTACGCTCCGCCTGTCGCGCCCAACTGCCGCAGCTTATCCACAATGTGCAGGTACGAAGTTTCATTCGACGAAAAGTTATCCGAGAGGAAATAGCCTCCCTCTTCCGACATCTCACGGATCATCTTGGAAAAGTCAGAGGTGGAGATGCTGTCGGGCAGTTTGGGCTGAACCTGAGCCGTTTGTTGGGCTGAAGCCTTGAATGACGCAATGACGAGCAGTCCGGTGATCAGCGTCAGATTCACGAATCGCCGGAAGGCAAAAGCGAGGTGATGAGAAATGGTCAAGCTCATAGTTTCTTCTACCGCCCAAATAAAACTTCATCCTGGTTATCGAACGACGCCAAGCTGAAAACACAGCGCAGTGATAATTTCTTCCTGAAGAGCAGATGAGTTGAGCTTTCCGTAAAGCCGAGTCAGCCGCTGTTTATCGAGCGTTCTTACTTGATAGCTCAAGACCAGTGAATCCGCAGTCAATCCAGCCGTGCCGACTGGCAATAGCGTCTCATTCGAATAAACACGCCTGCCGGGTTTGCGCGAAGTGATTGGCAAGACGTTCACAACTGGCAGAGCGTCGTTTCGCTGATGACAATCACCGGGCGAGTTTTGCCCTGTTCGGAGCCAACAACCGGGTCAAGGCTGGCTTGCCAGATGCTCCATCGCTCGATGCTCATTGTGCGCTCACCTCGAAGTCAACGTGCTGAAAATCTTCCGCAATTTCCTGAAGGTCGGCCAGAAACAGCGGATCGTTCATCGCTTCTCGCATTTCGGCAAGTTTGGCATCTGCCGATTCAACCAAGATCACGGAAATCTTTTCGCCTTCGGCTAAATCAAGCTGCCGAAGTGGGCGCAAAACCCCTTTTTCATAAACTGCTTCGATTGCTGTACTCATTGATTTGCCTCCTTAGTTTGCAACTCAAGGGTAAAGAAAAACAGCGCGGAGAGCAAAAGCGCAAATGGCTACGAAGTCCTCGCAACGCAAACAACACGACAACCGAAATTCTGAAAAGCTACGGCGGGGGCGACCCAGCCATGGTAGGCAGAGTTACAATAGATCCGATGGTCGCTACACGAGCCGCCATGCAGCACCCGATGCTTTCCAGACGTTGGCCCTTGCGGGTCTTTCTCAGGCCCCTGCTTGTAATAATTTCTGGCGTACCAATCCTGACACCATTCCCAAACGTTTCCGTGCATATCGTGCAAGCCCCAGCCATTCGGCTTCTTCTCTCCGACCGGATGCGTTTTGCCGCCGGAGTTTTTGCCATACCAGGCGTACTGCTCAAGCAATGAATTATCGTCGCCGAAGCAATACCGCGTGGTTGAACCGGCGCGGCAGGCATA
>JBDSAM010000409.1:0-3950 GCA_039922135.1 Blastocatellia bacterium | reverse complement strand
AACGCAGATGGATCATCCGAATCGAAGGTCGCTCACTGACCTCCTTCAATCCGCAGTCCGCAGTCCGCAATCCGCAATCCTGTTGGTCTTTGCTGCAATGCTCACAGCTTCCTGGCGGCGGTGGACTTCGCCGATTGCCGACAGTGGGCGCGAGATGGATTTGCCATTGAGGTTGCTTAATGGCGAATTGCTCTATCGCGATGTTCATCACCTCTACCCGCCGTTCGCACCCTATTTCAATGCTCTGCTATATCGCATCTTCGGTGCGCATCTGGACGTGCTGCATGCCGCTGGAATCCTCTGTTCCATCTTGATCGCAACGCTCTGTTATCGCATCGCGCGGCGTTTGCTTGCGCCGGTTGACGCATCGCTGGCTGGCGTTGCGGTGGTGATCTTTTGCATCTTCAAACCGGCGGGCAATCTGATTGAACCATATTCATTCGCGGCGTTGTACGCTTGCGCGCTGGGGCTGGGCGGGCTGCTGCTGACGTTGCGTTACGCGGAAAAGCGAAGGCGGCGCGAATTGGTTTTTGCGGGCATCTTGATTGGCCTGGCCGCGATTACCAAACAGGAATTCGCGCTGGCCGCAGCCCTGACAGTTGCGGCTGCGCTTATATATATCCATCGGCTCAATCTCAAACCTCTTATTTCAAATTCATTCTTTACTGCGCTGCCTGCCGCGATGATTGCCTTGCCGGTGTATGGCTGGCTGTTGGCAACGTTCGGCTGGCAGATGATGGTTGAAGACTGCCATTTGTTTTACACGCATTTGCCGTCATCCCTGGTCTATTACAACGCGCAACGAACTGGACTGGATCATCCGCTGCTGTCTTTGGCACAGGTTGCCGGCGCGGCGGCGGTCGCAATTGCGGCATGCAGCGCAATTGTATTGCTCAGTGATCGAACCAGAAGGACGTTGCGGCATGCCGGAGTTTGCCTCGCCTGTGCGTTGCTTGCGATATGGCTGACGAAACTGCTGGCTGGCAAACAGTGGGACGGAAGCCCGCTACGCGCCTTGCCGGTATTTTTAGCCGCAATGATTGTGGCTGCGTGGAGGCGTACGTCTGTAGTTCTGCCCTCAGGCAGTGATCGTGATCTTCAGCCGCCTGAAGGCGAGACTCCAAACTCGCCCGCGTTGTTCATTGTTGCCGCCTACAGCTTTGCCATACTGGCGCGCGTCGCGTTGCGCGTGCCCAGCGGCGGCGCGTTTGGCAGTTTCTTTCTGCCGACTTCGTTGATCCTGTTTTATCACTTATTCGCGAGCAGGCTGCCGGACGCGGTTGCGCGGTGGACGGTTGATGAAGTCTCGGCGCAGCGCGCGCGGCTGATCGGGCGCGGCTTGATGATTGTGATGTGCGTGGCGACGGCCATTGTTTTCGGCGTGCGCTATCAAAAGAATTTCAATTACGAAATCGTTGCGCCGCGCGGTCATTTGTTCGCGCCACGTTCAACAGGGCAGGGAATCAGCGAGGCGCTCAACTTCATCCTGACTGCAACTCAGCCCGGCGAAGCCATCGCCGTTTTACCTGAAGGCAGCGACTTGGTTTTTTTAATTGGCAGACGCATGCCCTTGCGCCATCAAATCCTGATTCCAGGTTTGATGAACGAGCGTGACGAGCAGCAGGCGATCCAGCGTTTGCAGCAGGATCGTGTGCGATATGTCTTGATCGTGAACCGCCCGATGCGCGAATTTGGCCTGGAAGCGTTTGGCCGTGACTTTTACACGAAGCTTGGCGGCTGGATCGAAGCGAACTACCGGTTGGTGAAAGTATGTGGCAACGCGCAAAACGGCAGCCAGCAAACAGAGCCGCAGATCGGCGATCCGCAATTTTTCATTAAGATTTTTGAGCGGAAAGATTGACGCATTGTCAGCTTGCGCGTTGGTTGGCAGCCTGTCTTGCCGTATCCGGCGCACAAAGGTAAAGTGCGGCTTCGTCAGGATTGAGAACGATTCCAACGATTCTTTCCATTCATAAAGCAGAGCAAAAACAAGGAGAACATCAATGGCAGAAGCAGTCATTATTGATGCCGTTCGCACGCCGATTGGCCGCGTCAAAGGCGCGTATCGCGAAACGCGTCCTGACCAGTTGCTTGCGCATGCATTGCAGGGCGTGGTCAAAAAGACCGGCGTGGATATGAATAAGATCGGCGATGTGATTGCCGGTTGCGTGACCCAGGCTGGTGAACAAGGCGTCAACATTGCGCGCCGCACGGCGCTGCTGGCGGGCTTGCCGATCACGGTGCCGGGCGTGGCGCTTAACCGCTTTTGCAGTTCCGGCCAGCAGGCGATCCATTTTGCCGCGCAAGCCATTGCCGCGGGTGATCATGATTACGTGCTGGCTTCTGGGGTTGAGAGCATGACGCGAGTGCCAATGGGCGCGGACAGTGGTGACAGTTGGAAGGCGATCTATCTTTCAATGCGCGAACAGCACGACTTGATTCATCAAGGCGAAAGCGCCGAACGCATCGCCGAAAAATGGAACATCACGCGCAAAGAGGTGGACGAATTCGCCGCCGAAAGCCACCGCCGCGCAAGCGTTGCCGCGAAAGCAGGGAAGCACACTGAGATCATTCCCACACCGGGACTGGATGCCGAAGGTAAGCACACCTCGCTTACCCGCGATGAAGGAATTCGCGAAATGATCAACATGGAAAAGATGGCGCAGCTTCCAACCGTCTTTCGCCCGAACGGCAACGGCGTGGTGACGGCGGCCAATTCATCGCAAATTTCAGATGGCGCGGGCGCGGTGCTCATTGGCAGCAGCGATGTGGCCAAAGCCGATGGACTGAAGCCCCGCGCGCGGTTTCGCGCTCGTGTGGTGATCGGATCAGATCCAA
The DNA here is from genome assembly GCA_039922135.1 of Blastocatellia bacterium. Lineage (GTDB taxonomy): Bacteria > Acidobacteriota > Blastocatellia > RBC074 > RBC074 > RBC074. The sequence goes on along the minus strand of JBDSAM010000409.1, from coordinate 1,112 downwards.
CAATGCAGCTTGACGGCGTGATCCCGGCAACGAAGCTGGCATTGGAAAAAGCCGGACTGACGATGGGCGACCTGGATTGGATCGAGATCAACGAAGCCTTCGCCGTCGTCGTGCTGGCGTGGGCGCGCGAACTGAATCCGGATATGGCCAAGGTCAATCCTTGGGGTGGCGCGTGCGCGCACGGCCATCCAATTGGCGCTACGGGAGCGATCCTGATGGGCAAACTGCTGGCCGGACTGGATTCGATTGACGGTCAATTTGGATTGCAGGTGATGTGCGCCGGACACGGCATGGCGACGGCGACGATTGTCGAAAGGATTTGAGCGATGGAGATTCATGGCAAAACATTTTTAGTATCCGGCGGCGCATCAGGCTTGGGCGGCGCAACGTCGCGGTTGCTGGCGGCCAACGGCGCAAACGTCATCATCGCCGACATCAACAAGGAGAAAGGCGAAGCGTTGGCGGTGGAACTTGGCGCGAACGCTCGATTCGTTGAATGCAACATCACTGATGAAGATAGTGTGAAGAACGCCGTCACCGCTGCCGTTTCAAACTTCGGCCAGTTGAACGGCGCGATCAACTGCGCTGGGATCGGCGTGGCCGAAAAGACAGTTGGCAAAGATGGGCCGCACGCACTGGCGTCGTTCAAACGAGTGATCGAGGTCAATCTGATCGGCACATTCAACGTCATTCGTCTAGCTGCGGCGCAGATAGCCGCGCAAGAGCCAGAGCCGAGCGGCGAACGCGGTGTGATCATCAACACGGCTTCGATTGCCGCCTATGACGGGCAGATTGGCCAGGCGGCCTACTCGGCATCAAAAGGCGGTATCGTCGGCATGACTTTGCCGATTGCGCGCGACCTGATGCGGTCAGGCATTCGTGTTGTGACTATTGCGCCGGGCTTGTTCGATACGCCGCTGTTGGCCGGCCTGCCGGAAGATGTGAAAAAGGTGCTTGGGGCGCAGGTGCCCTTTCCATCGCGTTTGGGCAATCCATCGGAGTTTGCCGCGCTGGCCAAACACATCATCGAAAACGAAATGCTCAACGGCGAAGTCATTCGCCTGGACGGCGCGCTGCGAATGCCGCCGAAATAAACACCGCATGGAGTACAG
>JBDSAM010000408.1:0-10152 GCA_039922135.1 Blastocatellia bacterium | reverse complement strand
AGCGGCCAGGCGGATTACAATATCGCGCTGGCGATAGATCCAACAGACGGCAATATTGTCTATTACGGCACGTCGGCCAATTCGACCAACACCAGCGGCACCGTCTTCCGCAGCAAGAATGGCGGGCAGAGTTGGAGCGATCTGAGCCTGGGCGATGGGACTGATGGATTGCACGCCGACACGCATGCCATTGTCGTCAGCCCAGCCAACCGGAATGTACTATTCACCGGTAGTGATGGCGGTATCTGGCGGACAAACAACGCAACCGACAACACGGTCACGTGGAAAAGCCTGAACCCGAATCTAAACATCACGCAATTTCAATCCATTGCGCTGCATCCAACCAATCCGAACTTTGTCATCGGTGGAACACAGGATAACGGCACCAATCTGTTCACTGGCCGTTCCAGTTGGAGCAATATCCGCGGCGGCGACGGCGGGTTTACACTGATTGACCAATCGAATCCACAAGTGCTCTACCACACGTTCTTCAATGCTAATAATGCCGACAACGATGGGCGCGCGCAGATCGGGCCAGAGGTTTCGCTGAATGGCGGTTCAAGTTGGTCGCGCCGTGGATGTTTCGGCTGCTCAGCCGTGCAAGGCAGCATCAACCCTACAGATCGCGTGGGTTTTTACGCGCCGATGGCATTGCATACGGGATTCACTGGACAGAACGGCAATGTTATTTATCTGGGCACGCACAGGCTCTACCGGTCTGAAAATCGCGGCACAGCATGGGTAGGACTTGGCCCCAGTAGTGATGGATTTGGCGCTGACCTGACCAGAGGGTCCAGTGGCAGACTGTCGGCCATTGTTGCTCATCCCAATCGCAATGGTGGCGCTGAGATTGTTTGGGCCGGAGCCACAGATGGTTCCGTACAAGTGACAGTGAATGCAAGCGCAGGCGCTAGCGCAACGTTCATCAACGTGACCAAAGCGCCGCTGCCCAACCGCTTCGTGTCGGACATAGCACTTGATGCGAATAACGTGCAACACGCGATAGTGACTTTCTCCGGCTTTAATAGTGTCACGCCTGCCACTCCCGGACACATCTTCCTAACCACCAATCAGGGCCAAAGCTGGACGGACATCAGCGGCAACTTGCCTGATGTGCCAGTGGCTTCAGCGGCGATGAACCCCGCTGATCCGAACACGATCTACATCGGCACTGACCTGGGCGTTTTTCAAACGACCAACGGGGGAGCTACGTGGGAGCGAATGGGCAACGGCATGCCGCGCGTGGCAACTTTTATGGTGCGTTACCAAGCGGCGACAAACACGTTGTTTGCGGCGACGCACGGACGCGGTGTGTATCGGCTGACGACTTCGCGCGGGGTTTCAACGGTTTCCGCTGCCAGCTTCAACGCGTCTGCGATTGCCAGCGAAGCGATTGTTGCGGCCTTCGGCACGGGTTTGGCGACAAGGACGGAGATCAACAACACGCTGCCGCTGCCGACTACGCTGGCCGGCACGCGCGTCGTGGTACGTGATGCGACGGGCGTCGAACGATTATCGCCTCTATTCTTTGTCGCTTCTACGCAGGTCAACTTCCTGATTCCGCCAGGCACAGCCGCAGGCTCAGCGACGATCACCATCACCGCCGACGATGGCACAGTTTCGATTGGCACAGTTCAAGTTGCTACTGTCGCGCCAAGCTTGTTTACCGCGAACGCCACCGGGCGGGATGTGGCCGCGGGTTATGCCCTGCGCGTGACGCCAGCCGGAGCGCAAAGCAACGAACCAATCAATCGCTTCGATGCGGGACTAAATAAATATATTCCCGTCTCAGTTGACCTGAATGTTGCAGGCAACCAGGTTTTCTTGGTGTTGTTCGGCACGGGCATCCGCTTCCGCAGCGCGCTATCCGGCGTCACCGCAACCATTGGCGGCGTTCCTGTCCCCGTGCAATATGCCGGGCCGCAAGGGACATTTGTTGGGCTGGATCAACTAAACATTGGATTGCCCGCCAGTCTGACTGGCCGTGGAGAAGTTGATCTGGTGCTGACCGTGGATGGCAAGCCTTCCAATACAGTCCGTGTGAATATCAAATAGGCTAAGAGCAACTTCAAATCCGGGAGCGCAGTCAAACATTGCGCTCTCGGTTCTGGCATTCTTAAAATTCATAATTGACAGAATTAGAATGCGATGCTTTAATGCGCCCGCTAGCTCATTAAATGCCCTCGATCTGACATCCCCGTAGTTGATCGGAAACACCGGCCTCACCACAGCATCACAAGTCTGTGTTTCAAATTTCCGAGTTAGCCTTTCTCCCATCCCAATCCAAGTTTATTTGAGAACCAAGTCGTACCCCGCTTTGCCCGTGCTATGTCCACACGAGCGAGGTCGAAGTACGCACGGCAATCTTGAATCAAAGGAGTTACAACATGGTGCCAGATGATTCGTCCGCATGACTTACCGCTACGTGTATTCCGATTAAGCTTGCCCTGAAGGGTGAGACTGATTCAATTAAAGAAAACAGCACAAAAGTTACTTTCATAATGCCTACACACACATCCGCGCACGGTTCGCGCAAGCGTTTTTCAGTTCCAGCCCCGCCACTAGCCCCACGGCATCCCATCTCAAGACAGAGTGGGGAGTGAAGCTGAATTGAGATTACCCCGGCTGCAAATCTAGAAATCATTTTTTGACAAAAACCCGATTCATTTTGAGGAGGCGCTGCCCTGCATTTCCCTGTCTGTGCCCTGTCCGGGGTGTAGCCTGCGTGCGTCTCTTTGTAGGAGAAAAGTATGTTTTTGAGGAAATCCAGGCTGACTTGGCTCTCTCTGATGTGTGTGCTGGCAACGGCCGGCGTTGTTACCGCAACCAGTATTGTTATTCCCAGTGACGATGAGTTGATAATTGGCGCGCGCGCCATCGTGCGCGGCAACGTCACGGCGGTCGCCAGCGGTTACGACGATGCGCACAAAGCTATCTTCACGTACATCACACTGCGCGTTCAGGAAGTTTTCAAAGGCAATATCACAACCAGCGAAATTGTCATCAAAGAGCCAGGGGGAGTAACCGGCAATCGCGGCAGCCTGATCTTCGGCACGCCAGAGTTCAAAACCGGCGAAAATGTATTGCTCTATCTGGACACGTGGCCGGACGGCAGCCTGCGCGTCCACCAGTGGTTCCTGGGCAAGTTCACTATCAACACAAATCGCGCTAACGGCAAACTGACCCTTGTGCGTGACGCCATCAGCGGCAACATCACCGTGCTTGGGCGTTCGCAAACTGGCCCAATCACAGACCGAGCGGATATTTCAAACTATGCCGAAATGTTGCGCGGACGCATCGCCGCCACGCGGGCAGCGGCGGTTAAACACGAATCCAGATTTTTCGCTGGCGCCGCCTTACGCTCGCGCCCGGCAGAAATGTCAGCCGGATCAAATCCGCCCATTCAAAACTTCACGCTGATTAACGGCTCCTACCCTCCACGCTGGTTCGAACCGGACACAGGCCAGCCGGTCGTTTTCAAAATCAATCCTGCAGGCGCGCCGAATTCGACGATCATCAACGATATGCTTGCGGCGATGAACGCCTGGTCAAATGTCAGCGGCTCATCACTGCGCGTGACCAATGGCGGCAGCACCTCAACCTGCGGCCTGCTGGTGACCGACGGCGAAAACACGATCTCGTTTAATAATTGTGATAACTACTCGGCGTTTTCACCTTCCGGCGGAGGCTGTTCAGGCATTCTGGCGGCGGCGGGCATCATTAGCTATAGCCTGCAGCAGACGCGCGTCATCAACGGAATTACATTCTACCGCGCGCTGGAAGGCAATATGTCCTTCAACCCGTACGCCAGTTGTTACTTCGGCAACAGTTGTAATGTGCAAGAGGTTGCCACGCACGAGATGGGCCATGCGCTTGGCCTTGGCCACTCGCTTGATTCGACGGCGACGATGCACGCCTATGCGCACTTCGACGGGCGCTGTGCGGCATTGCGTACGGATGATGCCAGCGCCATACAATTTATCTATCCGGGCAGCAGCGCTGTCACACCTCTCGCCATCACCACCACCGGCTTTCCGAATGCGCAACCTGGCACAAGTTATACTCAGTCCCTGTTAGCCAGTGGCGGCGTACCAGCTTATACCTGGAGCCTGGCCAGTGGCGCCTTGCCGCCAGGGTTATACCTGAATCCAACTGGCTCGCTCACCGGTATGCCAATGCAAGCCGGAAACTTCTCTTTCTCCTTGATGGTGCGGGACGCCAACAATTCTTCAAGCAGCCGCAGCTATACGATGCAGGTCAGCCAAAGCTGTTCTTTCGGGATCAGCCCTAATACCCAGAACTTTCCGGCGATTGGTGGCAGCGGCATTCTTGCCGTCAGTGTCTCCAGTGGATGCGCCTGGACGGCGACGTCCAGCGCTTCATGGATCACTATCAATACGACATCAGGCAATGGCAGCGGTTCCGTTTCGTACTCGGTTGCGGCCAATCCAACTCTTGGAGCCTCTCGCATTGGAACCATTACCGTGGCCAATCAGAGCATGACCATTACTCAGGACGGCGGACAGTCTGGCGGGACGCAGGCTCTGCAGTATTATCCCCTGGCAAAACCCATCCGCCTGCTCGACACTCGCGCAGGAACTTCGGGGTGCACACTGCCGGGGACGCAGATTCAAGCTCAGGTCGCGCGCGCCCAAAGTGCGTGGCTCACTTGCAACGGCATGACTATCCCCGCGACGGCGCAAGCCATCACAGGCAATCTTGCCGTGGTCAACTCGCAAAATAACTCCGGCTACGGGACGATCTATCCAGCAGGTGGCAGTCCTCCATTAGCGTCCAACATCAACTACGTCCCGTATGAGGTCACCAGCAGTTCCTTCGTTACGGGATTGAATGCGAGCGGGCAATTCAACATCTTCACTTTTTCAACCGTGGATGTGGTGATTGATGTAACCGGTTATTTTGCCCCTCCAGGCGGAGTAGGGCTTTACTATCACCCGCTGCCACAGCCGATTCGATTGCTCGAAACCAGGCCGGGGCAGGCGGGATGCATTACGCCGGGCACACCGATCCAGGGTCAGGCCAATCGCACGGTCAACGCTTGGGTGACTTGCAACGGGATCACAATTCCCAGCACGGCGCGAGCCGTCTCTGGCAATTTCGCCGTCGTTAATCAACTCAATAGCTCTGGCTATGGAACGGTCTATCCAACCGGCGGGACGGTCCCAGTTATTTCAAACATCAACTACAGTCCGTTCGGCATCATCAGCAATTCGTTTGTCGCCGGGCTGAGTGCCAGTGGGCAGTTCAACATCTTCGCATACTCGACAATTCATGCAGTGGTGGATGTGACCGGGTATTTCAGTGTGGACGCGGTGGATTCCAACGGCGCTGGCCTGCTCTATACAACTCTTCCAATGCCCCTGCGACTGCTTGACACCAGACCGGGGCAAGCTGGCTGCGACAGGCCAGGACAAACAATACAAGCGCAAACACCTCGCTCAGAAAACGCCGCTGTCACTTGTAGTGGCATGACGATTCCATCCACCAGCCGGGCCATCACGGGCAATTTCACCGTGGTCAATCAGTTGAATAACTATGGGTATGGAGCCGTTTACCCAGCGGGCGGCAGCGCGCCTTTGACGGCGACCGTGAACTACACGCCATTCGCCATCAAAGGCAATTCGTTTATGACAGGCCTGAACTCCGAAGGGCAATTCGCTCTTTTCACCTACTCGACAGTTCATGCTGTGGTTGATGTCACGGGCTTCTTCGCGCCATAAGCCTGATCGGAGAGGGCAAAACAGACAGTGTTAACTCTCTTGCTTTGGCCGCGCCATACGGGAATCTCCCGTCGGCGCGGCCATTTTCTATTAGGTGTCTTCGTTCGATTTACTTTTGCCCAATAATAACCGTAGCCTTGATCGAAATGTCGAAGTCCGTCTGCTGGCGCTCGCGGTCAATGAGGATGGCAAGTTGCTCCAGAACTTTTTGGCGTGTCTGCTGATCCGGCAGAATGGCAAGCCAGTTGTCCAGAAACCTGGTTTCGATTACCGGATCTCCGAAGAATGCGTCCGCGTCCTTGAAGATAAACTGTTCTCTCTGTGTCACGCTGCGCACGCGTTGTAAGCCGGAATCCAGCATCAATTCTTCAGCCTCGCTGGCAGGCATGTGTTCCCTGATCAACCCCTCAAGCTGGGGCGAAGATTCAATCAGGCCAAGTTCGTAGAGAGCCTCCCAGTAAATCGAGAAGAACTCGCCAAAGCTGCCGTGCGCGAGCATCTTGACCACAATAGTCGCTCCCTTCTTGGCCACGCGAATCAGTTCGTCGAGCGCCGCTTCGATTTGATTTGCCGGCAGCAGCGAAAGATCGCCAATCACCAGATCAAATTCCCCCACGGGAAAGTCCAGATCATTTATCGCGGCCTGCTGAAACGTGACGCGCTTCATCAATTGAATCTCAGCCTTGCCACGCGCCAGCGCCAATCGTTCAGCGCTTGAATCAACGCCGATCACGGTCACTTTGGCTTCGCTGCGAACTGCTAGATCAATGGTGTATCCCCCCGTTCCGCATTCGGCATCCAGGAATTTCCCTTCCTTCGGCAATTCGATCTCTTCATCCACGATGCGGTCGAAGACCTCGCGCCAGGTTGGCACGACGTATAAATCGTAGAGATAGGCTAATTCTTTTGCGTCGTGTTTTTTGATTTCCGTACTCATAGCTATTTTTATCCGAAAGCATGGAGCACAGGCTTTAGCCTGCTGATTTTTTAGCATCAGCAGGCTAAAACCTGTGCTCCATGCACTATCTCCCTTTGATCTCTTTGACCAAATCGCCCGCGCCATACAGTTTTTGCAACGCTTCGACCACCGCCGAAGCATGAACGCCGACGGCGCGCGAGCCTTCGCTTTCGTCAACATAGAGGTAACGGTTCGGCAGCTTCTGCCGGTTGCTGTCGAAGTTGATGCCAACAATCTCTCCCGCGCGGTTGATGACCGGGCTGCCGGAACAGCCGCCGATCGTATCGGCTGTATAAACAAAGTTGAGGGGCGTCGAGAGTGCAAGCGACGAACGCGCCTGGCGCCAGCGCGGCGGCAGATTGAACGGTGGTTTTTCATTGAAGCCCGTTGCGCGGTCATACAAGCCATAAAACGTCGTCTTGAACGGCACCAGCGTCGTATCCTCCTCATACCCCGCAACGGTGCCATAAGTAATGCGCAAGTTGAGATTCGCATCCGGATAGACCGACCTTCCGTAAACAGCGAAGCGAGCCTTCGCGATCTTTTCGCCCGCTGTCGTCTCGACGCTTTGAATCTTCTCTTCGTTCCAGGCGCGCAGCTCGCGGATGATCGGCTCGACCTTGCGCGCCAGTTCGATCAACGGATCGTTCGATTTACTGATGGCTGCAATAGCTTTTTCCGGGCCGCCTTCAAACAATGATTTGCGGGTGGCTGCGTCTTTCAACTGAGAACCGCGAACGACGCGTCCAGCTACTTCCGCAGGCGTTGAACCGCCCAGCGCCGCGTGGATGAACGGATCATCCTTGCCCAGGGTCTTCAACGCTTCTTCCAGCCACGCGCCCAAAATCGCTTCTTCCATTTCCGGATAGATGGGCGCGGGCGACAGCAGGCTCAGCTTCAGCGATTCCAGCCGATTGTCGCGGAACTCTTCGTAACGTTGATCGTTCGGCTTGCGCGCCTGCTCGGCATAACGCGCGAATTGAGAAGCCATTGCGCCCAATCGCGAAGCTGTCAGGCTGGAGAAGGCAATGCGCTTGGCCATCGCGGGCATTTCAGCATATGCCTTCTCGATCTGCTCCCACGCTGGGCCGTATGCTTTTTGCCATTCGGCATTCACGGCGACAGCTTTGCGCAAAGCAGCTTCTTCGTCTTCTTTCTTTTTGAAGATGCGTGAATTTTCCAAGCCCGCCTGTTGGCCGACCAACCGCTTGATCGAATTTTCCAGACTGCGAATATTCTGCGCGGCTTGGCGGCGCTGTTCGTCGCCGAGTTTTGAGTATTGCTTCAACGCGGCGCTGCGCGAAGTCCAGCCCCGCATCTGCACTGGATTGCCCAGGTCTCGCTGATAACGAATTTGAGCTGCCGTCAGTAACCGCGCTGTCGAACCCGGAAATCCAGGCACGATGACCAGTTCGTTTTCGTTGACTTCTTTATCCGCCCACTTCAAGTGATGTGCGATCTTCGCCGGTTGGCCGTTTTCGTAGGCGCGCAGAAAGGTGATGTCCAGATCGTAGCGCGGGTAGGTGAAGTTGTCGTAATCGCCGCCGAAATAGGCGATCTGCTCTTCGGGCGCAAAGACCACCCGCACGTCGGTGTAGCGTTTGAAGCGATAGAGCCAATATTCACCGCCGTTGTATAGCGTCACGACTTCGCACTTCAATCCGGTCTTCGCCGCCTCTTCCTTTTCAATCGCCGCCATCACGGCTTTGCGTTGCGCGGCGGCGTCCTTTTCAGAAGCGCCCGTTTTGGCCGCCCCCTGCACACGCGCCGTCACGTCTTCAAACGAAGCCAAAACGTTGGCTTCCATATCTGGGCACCTCAATTCTTCGCCGCGAGTGCGCGCGTAAAAGCCATCCTTGACCAGATTGCGCCTTTCAGTTGAAAGCTTGGCCACCTGCGACGCGCCGACGTGCTGGTTGGTGAATATCAGGCCGTCCGCCGAAACAAACGATCCGGTCGCACCGCCCGCGCCTTCAGTCAGCCGCACGGTCGAAAGCCGTGCGTGGTCAAGCCAGCCTTGCGTAGGTTCGAAGCCATACCGCTCTTTCCATTGTTTCAGCGGTGGGTTGTCGAACGTCCACATGCCTTCGTCGGCGTAGCGTGCCGGAACGAAGATCAAGGGTAAAAAGATGATTGCCAGCAACAAAAGTTTCTTCATCAGCCTCTCCACGAAATCAGTATTTGTTCGTTAGCATTTGTCGAATTACGGCAACAAGCTTATCACAGCCATCCAGCAAAACATCCGTCGCCGGACGGCCATAACGCTGCTCGTAATCAGCAATGGTAGTGCGCACTTCCGCTTCAGTCATCGCTTCGTGATTGATCGTCAAAGCGACCACTGGCTGCTCGGCCAGTAACTCCAAAATCTGAATCTCGCGGTCGAGTGTGCCCATCGGATACTGGTCAAAACCGTCGTAAACTTTGCGCGCTGGCGCGTGTTGCAAGATCACGCCATCAACTCTTCCCGCCGCGATCAATTCAAAGCCGCCCGGATAGGCCGGATGCGCGATGCTGCCTTGCCCTTCCAGCAAAATCACTTGCGGATGTTCGTTGTGCCAAGCTTCATAAATTGCGTGTTCGATCTCGCCCGTCACGAAATCGTTGATCAGCGAATCAAGCAGCAATCCATACTTCACGCCTTGCAACCACGAAGTCTGCCCCGTTCCGATCAACTCGCTCTTGATCCCAGCATCATTCAAGGCCTGATTCAGCTTAACCGCCGTCGTGCGTTTGCCGATAGCCGAATCGGTGCCAAGCACGGCCAGCTTCAAGGCCGTTACTTCTGCAATCTTGCCGGTGAAAAAATGAAGCTGTGAGCGCGGCGGCGCGCGGCGAACGTCGCGGATCGTCACGCCGTGATGGTCAGCAATAGCAGCTAACTCAGGATCGTCCGACAAAAACTCGTGCAAGCCGCTGTCAACGTTCAAGCCGTATTCCATCGCTCGCTCCACAACTTCGCGCGCCTGCGCCGGCAGCCTACCGCCATCAGGCGCCAAACCGATCACGAAAAACTGTGGACGCCTTGGCAACTTCTTAATTGCTTCAGCGAGGCTGGCAAAGATCGGGATGCCTTTCGGCTTGCCGTCCAGAACTTCGCCCGCATCGCGTCCGGCCTGCGTCCAATCAATCACGCCGACGACCTTGTAACGTGCGGTGTAGCGCACCAAGCCATTAGCTGTCTTGCCAGTCGGTGTGCCAAATGCGCCTTCGCAATAAACGATTGCTGCTCCGTCCATAATTTCCTTCAACTGTGTTCTTAATTGGCCAGGTATGAGCCTGAAGTAGGGACTTGTGAGTTTGATACTGCTGATATACCTAATGGCCTTGTTAGGCGTGGCTTCGTTTGAACGAAAGATTTTCCTTTACTTTTTCTACTGCTAAAACTGATCGTAATACTTGCTCGGCTCTTTAGTATTACCGTCAGCTAAATCGCATAAGCGGCGGAAACCCGGC
>JBDSAM010000407.1:0-4493 GCA_039922135.1 Blastocatellia bacterium | reverse complement strand
CGCCCGAAATTACGCGCACGCCAACGCCCTGTCGCACTGCACGATTGGCAGATTTGATGATCTGCTCTTCCATGCCCAAATTGCTCAGGACGTTGTATTCAAAGTAAAGGTCGGCGTATTCGCCGCCTTTCGACAGCGCCGCACCGAGCAATGATTCGATCTGCAGAATAGTGATGTTGAATTTATCAGTAAAAAACTTGATTGGTTCGATCATGGAAATCCTTATGAATCTTAGCGTCTTTCGCCAAGATGCAACGCAGCGATGCCGCCGGACAAGTTGTGGTAATTCACGTTGGCATAACCAACCGAATGCATCATCGCGGCCAGCCGTTTTTGATCGGGGAAGTTGCGGACGGATTTTGGCAAATATGCGTATGCGCCCTTTGAGCCGGAGAGCAGTCCGCCGATGCGCGGCAAAATGTTGTGGAAGTAGAACTCATACAACTGGCGAAAGACGGGCAGGATCGGGCGCGAACACTCCAGCACAGCCAAGCGTCCGCCCGGTTTCAGCACGCGGAAGATTTCAGCCAACCCGCCTTCGACATTCTCCAGATTACGCAGGCCAAAGGCGATGGCCACGGCGTCGAAACTTTGGTCGGCGAACGGCAGTTGCAAAGCGTCGCCTTCGGCCAGAGCGGCTTTGTGCGCAGATTGCGCGGCGATCTTCTGATTGCCGATGACCAGCATCGGGTGGCAGAAATCGCAGCCAATGACGCGCGCATAACGCTCTAGTTCCAGAGTCAAATCCCCCGTGCCGCAGCACAGATCGAGCGCGATTGCATTGGGACGGTCGAGCACGTCTCTTAACTTCTTGACCGCAAAACGACGCCAGACCTTGTCAATATTGATTGAAAGCAGATGGTTCAACCGGTCGTAGCTAGGCGCGATCTCGGCGAACATCGCGCGCACAGCGTCACGTTTGCCGACATTTAGCCCAGGATTTGGCAATTCAGGATTTGGGAGAGGAGTGGCCGATTCAGTTTCGATAGTTGCAGACATAAAAACAGATCATCAATCCCAAATCTCGAATTTGAAATTTGGGATTCGAGTTCTCTCATAAGCCGGGCTTGCCGGAGTTAAATGCATCATTGACCTTGCCGACAACGACAACCGTCAACGCGTTAGCATCAAACAATCGCTTGGCGACACGCTGCACGTCGGCGGCGGAAATCTTCTCGATCAGGCCGGCAACTTCTGTCGGAAAGTTGCGCGGCAACAGAAACGTCTCGACCTCGCGCAGGTTGGATTCGATTGAACGCGCAGCATACTCGCCCGCCAGGGAGGATCTGGCCGCTGCTACTTCTTCTTCAGAGATGGGCGCGGTTGCCAGCGCGGCAAAACCTTCCGTCACGCGGCGCGAAAATTCAGCGGCTTTATCGCTGGGAACAGATGCCGAAAAGAAAACCGGGCCGGACAGAATGCGCGGATCGGCTTTGACAGAAAGCGTCGCCGAAGTGGCGTCGGCGTCGGGTTTCAGACGATTGGCCAACACGCGCGCCATTACATCAGTCGTCAGATAAGCCATATCACCACGTTTAACGCCGATTAGCCCGCCACGCAATTCGATATTGGCGGCATTCAGTGAATCCTGGGGTAAGTCCACCTTGACCAGCTTCAATTTCGAAGTTTGGGACGGCTGGCGAAAAGTTGCAGGCACGATCTGGCCTTTCGCCCAACCACCAAACAGCACCTTGAAAACTTGCATGACGCGTTCATGGGAGATGTTTCCGACGACGATTGCAGAGGCATTATTGGCGATATAAAACTTGCGGAAGATGTCGTATGCATCGCCCATCGTGATGGCAGCGAGGGTCTTCTCATTACCTTCGATATTGTGGCCGTAAGGATGCGCGCCATACATCGCATTGAAAAATGCTTCGTTGGCTTGTTCGCCGGCTGTCAGCTTGTGCGCTTTGAGTTCTTCCAGTTGCGCCTGCTGCGTTTTTTTGAAAGCTTCGGGACGCATGCTTTCAACCACCAGCAAACGCGCGACGATCTCAAATGCCGGGCCAAAGTTATTCGCTGGCGTTTCAATGTGAAACCACGTCGTATCCCAAGTTACGCCCCAGTCCATTCGGGCGCCCAGCGAAGCCAACTCCTCTTTGATTTGCGGATTGACGATCATCAGGGAGTCTTGAGTCAGCGCGGCCAGGCCGGTCTTGCCCACCAGATCAAACATAGCGCCGCCGCGAATGACTAGATCGCATTTGACGATGGCATCGCTCTGCCGGTCGAGCGTGATCAATTGCAATCCGTTGAGCAGGTTGTCGCGCCGCACACTGCTGTAGGGCGTGACCTGCGCGGCTTCGGGCATAGTAGGATTTGTCTTGTCCTTCTTCTGCGCGCTGACCAAAACAACGCTTGACAGCAGGAGGCAACACAGCAGAGGCAGATACAGCTTTGAAAATCGCATAGTGGTTCGTTCCGAATGGATTTGTTTATCGTTGGATCAAAAGTGTAGTCGCCGCCGCGTGCGACCGTCAACCAGCACATTCGGCTGGCTTACAGAACTTTGAACGAGCCTCTACCCCAGCGTTGCAGCGTGATTAGCCAGGAAAGAACAAAATAGTAGAGTGGAAACGTCAGCGACGCCCACACCAACCACCTTGTCCAACGGGGATCAGCAAAAAGCTGGGTAACGATCAACACCAGCAGGAACGTCCAGCCTGCCAGCAACCAGTTGGTCAACCGGCTGAAGCGCCCCTTGTGCGATGTGTAAAGATAGAGGGAAGGCACAAACGTCAGCAGTGACAGCACGAGGATGAGCGACAGCGATAGCCAAGCAGGCGGGTGCAGCCAGTAAAGATAGATCGCCACAACATTCCAGTAGGACGGAAAGCCCAGAAAGAAATGATCTTCGGTTTTGGCATCAGCTTGCGAAAAACCGTAAGCACTGGCCAGCAGCGGCCATAACAACCACCAGTTCAGATTTTCAGGCAGAACGCCCGCTCGCCAGACGAACAGCAATGGCAAGCAGGTGTAGTTGAGAAAATCAACGATGTTATCAAGCGTGCGTCCATCAAAACCGGGCAGCACCTCTTTTACCCGCCACCGCCGCGCCAGCGTTCCATCAGTCGCGTCAATGAACGTGGCGACAATCATCAACGCAATCGTCCAGCGAAAGGCTTCGGCATCGCCCCGCACGATGAAAAACGCCATCCCGGCGGCAGCCACCAATCCGGAACCCGTGTACAAATGAACACACCAAGCCAGAATTTTCGCTTTATCCATCGTGTGCAGTTTGTTTGGCAATGAACAGTGATTTCGGAGGATCAAACTTCGCCGTCAACCGCGACACCACCGGCAACAGTACACATCCAACCGCTGCCGCCAGAGTTTTGAACGGGAAGAGCAGCGCGCCTGTTTGCGCGTCGTACCAGCCTGCGGGATTGCTCGTAAATATCTCCGGGTAAGGGATGAAGTGTGGAATGTTGAACAATGGTTCGCCGCCTCCCAAACGCAAGACCAGCGAAACGCAGAACGCCGTGATTGAACCGGTGCGATTCGCTTTCGGGTCGAACAACGCAAAGACCAATTGCGGAAAGAGCAGGACGAAGATCAAATCGCTGGTGAAAAACCAGAGCGCCTGCACGCTCTGAACTTTCAACGCCATTATTACCGCGCACGCACCCAGCAGAACAATTGAAACGCGAATGATCCGCTTCATCTGCTTTACTGAAAGCTGCGGCCACAGCAGCCGGTAGCAGCAATTCCAACTGAACATCGAAGCCGCCGACAGAATGGACGAACTGAAGCTGGAAGTAACTGCGCCGACGATTGCTCCGAGTCCGAGCAACGCGACCACCGCAGGCGTGACGTGTTTCAGCAACATCGGCAAAGTCTGCGACGGCTGTTCCTGAAGCTGGCGCAGCAAGTCAGCCGGCCAGCTATATTTGAATGCCGCAACGCCCAGTAGCAGCGGCGGGATCGTCAATGCGATGGTCAGCACGCCCGCAAACAGCGAATGTAGTTGCGCTTTGCGCGGCGTATGACAAGACAGCACACGCTGAAAGTAACAATTCCACGGAATGCCGCCTAGCATCAGCATTAGGCTGACATCCCACCAACCGATGATTGATTGCGAAGTCCAGAATTCGCCGTGCGGGCGCAACGGCGGAAAGAAGCCTCCTTGGTCGGAACGCGCCGCCAGATAATTCGACCAGATTGCATCAAGTCCCCCAGCGGCATGAAAAACAAACGGCATCGCGACGGCCAGCCCCAGCACGACTAAGCCGAGTTGAAATGCGTCGGTGTAGGCCACAGACCACATCCCTCCAATCATCGTGTAGGCAATGATGACCACTGCCGACAACAGAATCGCCATCACCAGATTCATGTTCAGCAGCACACCGAAGGTCGAGCCGATGGCGGCTAGCAGTTCCGCGCTCCAAAAGACTTCGCCGAGCATTGCTGGCACAAACAGCACAACCGCCCAATGCTTGCCAAAGCGCGTTTCGAACGGATCAATCAACGTGGTGAATTCAAGCTGCCGC
>JBDSAM010000406.1:0-2717 GCA_039922135.1 Blastocatellia bacterium | reverse complement strand
CGCGATCAACTTTTCGCAGGACGGCAGCCGGTTATTCTTCGGCATCGCGCCGCCCCCCGAACCCGAAAAAGACCCCGCCGATGCGGTTGCCGAAGAAGACAAAGTCAGCGTTGATCTGTGGCATTGGAAGGACGATTACATTCAGCCGATGCAGAAAGTCCGCGCTGAAGCAGATCGCAACCGTTCGTATCGCGCCGTTTACCACATCAAAAATCAGAAGCTAGTGCAATTGGCTGACGCGACGATGGAGGGCGTCAACCTTGCGGCCAATGGCCAATGGGCTATCGGTACTGACGACCGTGCGTTCCGGCAGTTGGTTGGCGTGGACACAAACTATTCCGACATTTATCTGGTCAACACTGCGGACGGCGCGCGCAAGCTGTTACTGAAGAAACAACAATTTGGTCTTTCGTTTTCGCCGAACGGCAAATACGCGCTGATTTTCGATGGCAAGGATTGGGGCAGCGTCTCCGTTCCTGACGGCAAATTCACCAACCTGACCAAAGACTTGCCCGCAAAATTCTGGCGCGAAGACACGGACACGCCGAGCACGCCCGGTCCCTACGGCAGCGGCGGCTGGATCAAAAATGACAAGTACGTGCTGCTTTACGACAAGTATGACATCTGGCAGATCGCGCCCGATGGCTCTTCGGCCAAAAACCTGACCGATGGTGTCGGCGGCAAAGAGAAGATCGCGTTTCGTTACGTCCGAATGGAGCAAGACCGCGGCGAGGAGCCAGGCGAGCGCGGCATTGATCCCGCAAAGCCGCTGCTGCTTTCCGCCGAGAACGAATGGACGCGAGAGAGCGGTTTTTATCGTGACCGTATTGACGGCAGCGCAGCGCCGGAAAAACTGCTGATGGCTGCGAAGAGCTTCAGCCCGCCCGTCAAAGCGAAAGACGCCGATGTCTATATGCTGACGGCCTCACGCTTCGATGAATTCCCAGACTTGGTTGTCACTGATTCCAATTTCAAAAACTTGAAGAAGGTCAGCGAGGTCGGCAAACAGAAAGATCAATTCACGTGGGGCAGGTCAGAACTGATTCGTTACAAAAACTCGGACGGCGTGGCGCTCACTGGAATGCTTATCAAGCCGGAGAACTTCGATCCGAAGCAAAAGTATCCGATGATGGTCTACATCTACGAGAAGCTCTCGCAGAATCTCAACCGCTTCGTCGCGCCCGCGCCTGGCACCTCGATCAATGCGACGTTCTACGCCAGCAACGGCTATCTGGTATTGATGCCAGACATCGTTTACACAGTCGGCTATCCGGGCCAAAGCGCGCTTAAATGCGTGCTGCCCGCGATTCAAGCCGTCGCCGATCAAGGCTTCGTCAAAGAGGACGCCATCGGCATTCAAGGCCATAGTTGGGGCGGGTATCAAATCGCGTATATGGTTACGCAGACCAATCGTTTCAAAGCCGCTGCGCCTGGAGCACTGGTGGCGAATATGACCAGCGCTTACAGCGGCATTCGCTGGGGCACAGGCCTCGCGCGCCAATTTCAGTACGAACACACGCAGAGTCGCATCGGGGGCAGTTTGTGGGAAGAGCCTTTGCGCTTCATCGAAAACTCGCCGGTCTTTCAGGTGCATCGTGTACAGACGCCGATCCTGATGCTGCACAATGATGCCGATGATGCAGTGCCCTGGTATCAAGGCATCGAGTATTACATGGCGCTGCGGCGATTGGGCAAAGAAGCCTACTTCTTCAGCTACAATGGCGAACCGCATGGCCTGCGCCGCCGTCCGAATCAGAAAGATTACACGCGGCGTTTGCAGGAATTCTTCGACCATTTCCTGAAAGGCGCGCCTGCGCCAGAATGGATGGAAAAGGGAATTCCCTATTTGCAGCGGGAAAAAGAGAAGGAAAAGTACAAGCCTCTGTCTGATGTGAGTGAGAAAAAAGAGAAGTAATTGCGGCCGATTGAGTGGTTGGTTGCTGAACAAGCAACCAACCACCCAACAAGACTTTTCAGGCATTTAACCACTTGTAATTTCTCCCATTGTTGTAATTTCTCCCATTGAAAGTTATTCCCCTGGGAAACGTAGATTATGACAACTTTCTTCTGGATCAGCTTAGCTTTACACTTTAACGTAACTTACTTAGCAGTTGTACTCTCTAGCAGCAACTACGTATTCTAGAGGTACGATCATCCATTCCTTTAGCTTAGCTACGCTACTCCTAGCCTTTCTTTATAAGATGATATAAAAGCCTGCACTCAGGCATATTCCTTGCACTTACCTTTTTTTATCAATGTGACTCAATTTAGGTGTGAACGCATCTAATTCCGTGCGGGATATCGGCTTTTGATTAGATTGTCGCTAGTTCAACAAGGGTTCGGCGATAATTTTCGAATGTTCAAGACAAGAGCAATTTCAAAAAGTAATTGAAGGAGAATTATGAAGGTTCAAGAACTGATGACCAAACAGGTGAAGACCTGTCACTACGGTAGTAATCTGGCCGAAGTCGCCAAGCAGTTGTGGGATGGTGATTGTGGAGTTTTGCCGGTGGTGGATGATGAGAACAAGGTGGTTGATATGATCAGCGACCGCGACATCTGTTTCGCTGTCGCCACCAAAGGCCGTTTGGCGTCGGAGATTACAGTTAGCGAACTGACCGGCAACAGACCTCTTTATACCAGCAAGCCGGATGACGACCTTCGCGATGCACTTTCTATTATGAAGCAACAGCAAGTGCGCCGAATTCCGATAGTCA
>JBDSAM010000405.1:0-3000 GCA_039922135.1 Blastocatellia bacterium | reverse complement strand
GGATTGTTGTAGGTAGACGTATCGAAGTACGTGTCGTTCATCTTGGCCGAACCCTGCGTGATGTGCGTGCCACCAGTGATGTTGATTGAAGCTAGCCCGAGCCATCCGTTGTTGCCATACCTGCCGTTACAGACCTGTGTGGTTCCGGCGACCATTGAACAATGCTTGTTGGACTGTCCGGCAACGATCGCGGTTAAGACCGCGCTGTTTCCAGAGTTCCAGTCACTCGACGTATTCGAGAGATGCGCCTTCCAATCTGCACTTGTCATGTTATCACCAAGCTTCAAGGTAAACTGGGAGGTAGTGCGCGCCCAGTGGTAGCCACCCCATGAGTGGCTGGCGAAGGCTGCGAAGGTGCCGAATATGGTCACAGCAGCCATCAGCAATGACAAAATAAATGGGGAGCGATGACGAGAGAATTTGAACATTTGGGATTCCTTTCTTAAATGGTGGTTTGCGCCACCGTTCAAGGATGAGAAAGAGGCGTTGTTCTTCGGAGCGAAAGAAGGGAACTCCTCATTGGCTCCATTGCGGATTGAGTATGTTAGAGATGGGAGTTCGATGGTTTTGATTGCCACCGCTATAAACATTTACCAGGTTTTTTTACTCCTCGGAAGAAGAGTGAGATTGCAGACAGAACAGTCAGGGGGAAGCATTAACGTAAAGACGCGGCGAACTATAAACGCGAGCAAATCCTTTCGCAAGAGGAAGCCACCAAAAAAATGGAAAACTTCATCATGCTTTCGTAGCTGACTCATTCTTATCCAAGACATGGCGCGCGCAGGCATGCCCGCTCTGCACCGCGCTTTCAATCGTCGCAGGCAATCCGGTATCCGTCCAATCTCCTGCTAGAAAGAACCCCTCAAACTCAGTTTGATGTGATGGCCGAAGGCGGGCCATGCCAACCGTGTGCGAAATCGTGGCGTCTTGTTCACGAACAACAAAAGCGTGAACCGGCTGTTGATCATGGGCACGCGGAAAGAAGCGGCGCATGTGCCCAACGGCTAAATCAATCAACTCTTCTTTGGACAGCTTGGCCGCTTCATGCGCAGCGCTGATAACCAGGGCCAAGTGCTGATGGCCAGAACGGCTGCCGCCAGAAATCGCATTCTTGTTAAAGACCCATTCGATGCGCGAATCGAGCAAGCCTGCAAATTCCAATTCCGTCACCGGTTGCGCGTACCAAAGATTGATCGAAACAATCGGTGCGGACTTGAATTCAGACAGATGCCGCAAAGATTCGCTGCGTTCTAAAACGTCTGCCGGGATCATTCTTTTTAATGCAAAATATGGAACGGCGCTGATGATCGTTTCGGCTTCGATTCGCTCGCCTGTGCGCAATTCGACGCCATGCAGCCTGCCCTTCTCCAATCCAATCTTCACTACGTCCGCATTCAACCGCACCTCGCCGCCGCGCGCTTCGATAAACCGGCGCGCATCATCGGTGTACAGATCGCTTAAGCCGACCTTTGAAATAACCATCGTCGAATCCTGCTTGGCGTGCATAAAGGCCTGATCAAGCACGCGCGCGAACATGTCCGCCGAAGCGCGGTCAGGCGTTTCGTTCAATGTTGCCAAGGCAACCAAATCCCAAAATCGGCTCTGCATCCGCTGGGTCTGGCCCAGGCTGTTCAGCCATTCCCGGACGGTAATATCAGCTAGCCGTTCTCGATTGTTATTCAAGCTTCGCAGTGCCAGCCCAACGCGCAATGCATTGATGCGATCGTGCCAGCCGATGGATTGTAGTTTGAATAGCCCTGCCAGCAGGTGCAGCGGCGCTGGCAGCGGAGGGCATTTGAAACTGGCCGCGCCTTCCCGTTCACTGAGGAAATCAACCTGTGGATTTTGCTGGAATTTTAGCTTGTGGGTAGAGCCGATCTTGTCGAGGAAGCCGAGGGTGTGATGATAACAGCCCATCATCAGATGCTGGCCGTTATCCACCGTGTCGCCCGTGGTTTTGTCAGTGAAGGAATACGCCCGCCCACCCAAAAACGCGCGCCGTTCAAGCAGCAGAACGTTTACTCCGTGTTCTGCCAAATCAACCGCTGCCGCTAAGCCCGCAAATCCACCGCCGATGACCAAAACGCGGCGCGGCTGACTCATCGCCCCGTCTCTCCATCTCCTTCTCGCCCTGTAGCCTTCAGCCATTCGCTCAGCGCGATGTAAAACCGCTCTGGCCTGCGCAATCGGACGTGGTGATGGAAGACGTCATAATCGAAGCGTTCAATCTGTTCCAGCAGGCGGAAATAGATTTTGCCCATCGTGCGCGCGGCGGTCAGGGTCGGGCGGTCTTCTTCAGGCAATCCATCATTGGCCAGTTGGTAATAATGGCGTGCGCGGTCGCATTCAAATTTCATCAGCGCGCGGAAGTTGTCGTTGACCACGCCGTTCATCAGATCGTTTTCGCTGTAACCGAAGCGGCGCAAATCTTCCTGCGGCAAATAGACGCGACCGCGCTGGGCGTCTTCCTTCACGTCGCGCAAGATGTTGGTCAATTGCAGCGCAATGCCCAGATTGATGGCGTATCGTTTGGTTTCAGGCGATTGGTAGGTGAAGATTTCGATGCACATCAATCCGGTGATGGCTGCAACGCGGTAGCAGTATTGATAAAGCTCCTTGAAGCTTCCGTAACGGCTGCGCTGCAAATCCATCTCGCAGCCACTGATCATCTCGTGGAAATATTCCTTCGGCATAGGGAATCGTGCCAGAACGGTCGCAAGCTCGTGAGAAAGGGCCACTGTCGGATGACCGGCATACAGGCCGTCAATTTCCGCGCGCCATTCATTCAACTCAGCCTGCGCCATTTCGCGCGCGTGGCCGCCGCCGCCGGATTCGATAATCTCATCCACAACGTCATCCACCGCGCGGCAGAAGCGGTAGACATCAATGATCGCTTCGCGTTTCTGCTTCGGCAGGAACAGGAAC
The DNA here is from genome assembly GCA_039922135.1 of Blastocatellia bacterium. Lineage (GTDB taxonomy): Bacteria > Acidobacteriota > Blastocatellia > RBC074 > RBC074 > RBC074. Next base: position 75 of record JBDSAM010000405.1, on the reverse strand, counting down.
GAATAGAAGAAATTGGACTGAATGGTCTTCGAGATATCCCGTTTGAAATTGCGCGTTCGTTCGCGCAAATGCCAG
>JBDSAM010000404.1:0-4922 GCA_039922135.1 Blastocatellia bacterium | reverse complement strand
GACAGGGTGAACTGGCCCATGACGAACCCGTCGTCACTGCGAACGCCAGCCGCGGCCGGGTTCATCGAGGCAAGCAGGAGCATGACCAGCCGTTTTCCGTCATCCTGCTGGACGAATTCGAGAAAGCCGACCCGAGCGTTTGGGATTTGTTCCTGCAGGTTTTTGATGATGGGCGCTTAACCGACAGGCGCGGCAACACGGCGGACTTCCGTCATTCGATCATCATCATGACTTCAAACCTGGGCGCGGCGATTCCGCACGGTTCCAGCGTCGGGTTCAATCACGACACGCAAGGCTTCAGCCTGGCAATGGTCGAACGCACCATAGCCAATACCTTCCGCCGTGAATTCATCAACCGGCTGGATCGCGTAGTCGTCTTCCGCCCCCTGAGCCGCGCAACGATGCGCGATCTATTGAAGAAAGAGTTGAATGACGTATTGCAGCGGCGAGGCCTGCGCAACCGTGATTGGGCCGTGGAATGGGACGATTCAGCGATTGAGTTTCTGCTGGATAAAGGCTTCACGCACGATCTGGGCGCGCGGCCACTGAAGCGCGCCATCGAACGCTACCTGCTATCGTCGCTGGCGATGACCATCGTCAATCATCAGTTCCCGGCGGGCGATCAATTTTTGTTCGTGCGCAGCAACGGCAAGCAGATCGAAGTCGAATTTGTTGACCCTGATCCACCAGGCAAGAGCGCTGTTGAGATTGAGCCGCCAGCAACGATTGGCGAAAGCGCTCTGGGGTTGGAACAGATCGCGCTGGATGCGCAGGGTACGGCAGCCGAAGTTGAATTTCTGCAAGATTGTTTTGAACAGCTTGTCGCTGAAGTCGAATCTGAAGACTGGCAAGCGAAGAAGAATGCCACGTTGCTGCAAACGTCGGCGCGCGGTTTCTGGGAGTCGGCTTCGCGTTTCAGCGTACTGGGCGTGGTTGAATACATGGATCGCATCGAAGCCGGATTGCGCACGGGCGAATCGTTGCTGCGGCGAATTGTGGGTTTCAATTCAAAAGATCAAGCTAAAGATCGTCAGCGATTTTCAGCCGATTTAGTGGGCCGTTTGGCGCAGCAAATCTATCTGCTGGAAATTGCCTGTGATGATCTGGCCGACAATCGCCCGCGCGATGCCTTCCTGCAAGTCGAAAGTGGACGCGACGCAGGCGTGGAGCCAGGCGAGAACGATGAGTTCGCGCGACGCTTGGTAAAGATGTATGAACAGTGGGCGGCCAATCGCAAGATGAAGCTTGAAGTAATCGAACGCACGAATGGTGACGACCGCCAATCATTTCGCTGGCTGGCGGCGGTCTCTGGCTATGGCGCCTTCTCATTGTTATTACCGGAGGCGGGTTTTCATGTCTTTGAAGCTCCACGCCGGGAAGGTAGCTTCCTGCGTTACAAAGCCCGCGTGCGCGTAGCGCCAATGCCGGACGAACCATCAGGCAATGACCCGCATGGCCCGCATGGATTGCTCAAATTGGCCAAGCAATCCTTCGATCAAGTCGGCGATGCCAAGCTGGTGATTGTCCGTCGTTATCGCGAAGCGCCTTCACCATTGGTGCGCGACGGCGTTCGCCAATGGCGCACGGGCAGAATTGACCGCGTTTTCAGCGGTGATTTCGATCTGATTCGATAGCCGCTATTCCCGTGGCTACTCGCGTCGAATCGCCACCCAATGCTCGGGTCTACTTTGCCAGCTTGCCCGAAATTATGAAGACGCGCCCCGACTGGTAGCCTTTGATCCCGCTCCACGCCGATGTCAGCAGGAAGTCAATTACACCATCTCCGTCCACATCGCCGATGCCTGTGGCGTCAAAGCCAAATGTATCGCCCGGAATCCGGCAGGTGATTGTTCTCATCAAGCTCCCGTCTTTCCCTGAGTACAGATAAACCTTGCCCGCTGATGTAGCCGCGCCTGCGTGCTGCCACGCGCCGATAATCAGATCGTCGAATCCATCGCGATTGACATCGCCTGCTTCGGCAGAGCCAATGCCGAAGCCATCGCCAGCGGTTTCGCCTGTCATCGTCAACAGCTTCTTTCCATCCGCGCCGGAGTAGACATAAATCCTGCCCGTCGAGGGGCCTTTGGCGTTATTAGAAAAATCGGAAGCGTAAATATCCGGCGTCTTGTCTCCGTTGATATCGCCGACGACCGACAGAAACATCCCGCCGAATTGAGCGCCAGTCTCGTCGGCATCGAAAACAAATTTGGTTTTACTCGCCAGGCCGGTATAGACGTAGACTCTGCCGCCGCCGTGATTCGGTGCGCCGACGATCAGAAACGCGTGGCGTTTGTCTTTATAACCAACCACGGCGCTGCCGAACGAATCGCCTGCCCGCTCGCCATCCAGCGTCAGCAACAGCGTCCCGTCTTTGCCTGAATAGACATAAGCGCGCCCGGCCGCTTGCCCGGCGGTGTTGTTTCCTGGCGCTCCGACCAACACATCGTCGTAGCCATCACTATTCACATCGCCTGCGGTCGAAGCGTGACGGCCGAAGCCTTCGCTGCTGTCGCCCGCGCCCAGCGTTAGCAGTACCTTTCCATCTTTGCCTGAATAGACATAAGCCTTGCCCGCACCCGGCGCAGCGGCGATCACATCGGGAATGCCGTCGTGGTTCGCATCGCCCGCGCATTCAATGCCGATGCCCAGTTGGTCGCCGGGCTTGCCTGTCTGCATCCACAGCAGCTTTCCGCTCTTGCCTGAATAAACATATACACGCCCGGCAGGCTGGCCATTGACCTGATAGGTTGGAGCTGAAGTCGCTATGTCTTTGACCTTGTCGCCGTCAACATCGCCAATGCTGCGAGCGATCCAGCCGAATTGATCGCCTTTGGTTTCGCCCACCCATTCATGAATGATCTTAACCTTCTCGACAAATGGGTTGGCAAAATCCTCGGGCTTCGGCAACAGCTTGGCGAATCGCGGATCGTCTTTCAGGCCGCCAAGGTCGGCGCTTGATTTAAGCTGATCCATATCGAAGTTGCCGCTATCGCGCAGGAATTGGAGCAGCTTGAACGCTTCATCTTTATTGCCTTTCAGCGCGTGAATGTTGGCGGCGTTGAAAGTGCCGATGAAACGGGTCGGGCGGAAGGTTGTTGCTTTCAAGTGCGCTTCGAGCGCCTTGTCCAGTTCACCTTTCTGCCGGTAGGAATTTCCCAACAGCGTCCAGCCAAACTGCGTCGCGGGATTGCGCGTAGTGAAATCTTCAAGCGCACTGATGACCGCGTCGTACTCCTTCGCTTGATAAAGCTGCTGTGCCTTTCTGATTTCTGCGGGCGGCGCGTTCTGCGCGATTAACCTAATAGCAACTGTCACCGTTAGCAGGATGATGACAAGCACCAGCCTTAGCGATCTCTTCGAATTGATGAACATAGATACTCCGTGCGGGTTGGATGTTGCGGAAGGTTTCTATCGCAGACAAGGTGTAAAAGTCTTCAACCGATTGTAAAAAGGCGTTCGGAGTACCGTTTTTAATAGGTACTCCGAGCGCCTTTTTACAGGGAACGGTCATACACGTGCGCTGTTGTTACCGGCGGGTCGGTTTCAGCTTGACCGGGAAATTCAATTGTCCCAACTCAAGCTGATAGAACGACGCAAAGCCGCAGTAGCGTGCCGCGCTGCCCAATTCCTCTTCGATGCGGAGCAGTTGATTGTATTTGGCGACCCGATCTGTGCGCGAAGCTGAGCCTGTTTTGATCTGGCCGCAGTTGGTGGCGACAGCCAAATCAGCAATGAATGCATCTTCAGTTTCGCCCGAACGGTGCGAGGCAATGGCTGTATAGTTGTTCGTCCGCGCCAGTTCAATCGCATCCAGCGTTTCGGTCAGCGTGCCGATCTGGTTGACTTTGATCAGAATCGAATTGGCGACAATCTCTTCAATGCCGCGTTCCAGATAGCGCGTGTTGGTGACGAACAGATCGTCGCCGACCAATTGCACCGTGTCGCCAAGTTGTTCGGTGATTGCGCCCCAGCCTTCCCAATCATTCTCGGCCAGACCGTCTTCGATGGAAATGATCGGGTATTGCTTCGCCCAGTTGACCCAGTATTCGACCATCTGCTCAGAACTCAGTATGCGGCCGTCAGACTTCTTAAAGGTGTAATAACCCTCCTCAAAAAATTCAGAACTGGCTGGGTCAAGCGCGATGGCGATCTGTTCACCGGGCGTGTAACCGGCGGCAGTGATTGCTTCCAGAATTGCTTCGATGGCTTCGTCGTTCGATTTCAGGCTGGGCGCGAAACCGCCTTCGTCGCCGACAGCGGTCGAATAGCCGCGTTTTTTCAAAACGCCTTTCAACGTATGAAAAACTTCCGCGCCCCAACGCAGGGCTTCCGCGAAGGTCGGCGCACCCGCCGGGACGATCATGAATTCCTGAAAATCCACGTTGTTGTCGGCATGCGCGCCGCCGTTGATGATGTTCATCAGCGGCACGGGCAGCGTCCGCGCATTTGTCCCGCCGATATAGCGATAGAGTGGAACATCCAATTCCGCCGCCGCAGCGCGAGCCACTGCCATCGAGACGGCCAGCATCGCGTTTGCGCCGAGCTTGGATTTGTTCGGCGTGTCATCCAGATCAATCATCAACTGGTCAATTTCGATCTGGTTGAAAGCATCCTTGTCCACCAGCGCGTTGGCGATGGTCTTGTTGACGTTTTCAACAGCCAGCCTGACGCCTTTGCCCAGATAACGAAATTTATCGCCGTCACGCAATTCAACGGCTTCATTTTCGCCCGTCGAAGCACCTGACGGGACGGCAGCACGACCCATCGTGCCGCTCTCCAGCAAAACTTCAGCCTCTACAGTTGGGTTGCCGCGCGAATCGAGGATTTCGCGAGCATGAACCTTTTCGATCAAACTCATAACTATGAAACTCTCCCTTGATGGAATAATGGTGGTCGGTAGTTGGTGGTTGGTGGTTGGTGGT
>JBDSAM010000403.1:0-5912 GCA_039922135.1 Blastocatellia bacterium | reverse complement strand
ATCACTTCGCCGGTGAAAATCCGATAGCGATAGAGTTTGCTCTTCGCGCCCGCCCGCGCGTGAAAATTGTCTGCCACCCTTGAAGCTCCCATCACGCGAATGTCCGGCGGCAAATTGCCGTTCAGTGCCCGTTGCAATCCCTGATCGCTCCATTCTTTGGTCAACCGAAATGAGACGACTTGCCCTTCGGCGTGAACGCCTATATCTGTACGCCCGGCAGCGAAAGTCGTTACCGGCACGCCTTCCAGCCGTCTTAGCGCGGCTTCGAGCGCGCCCTGAAGCGTGGGTTGGATGAGTTGGAGTTGCCAGCCGGAATAGTTGGTCCCGTCGTAGGCCAGCGTGATTCGGTAGTTCATTCTGTCTTGCCGCTGCGAATCAGAACCACGTCGCCCATGGCCGTTCCGCGTTCGTAATCCAATGCTTTGCCATCGTGCGCGCCAGCGAAAAGGGAAGTTTGATCGGTTGTGAACTGAGTCAGTTGTTTCGGATCGCTGCCATTAATCGCGCCTTCCGTTCGCTCTGAAACCAGCGCCCCCGAATCCGCCGCCCCAGTCGCAATGCTGACGCCATCGTAGCTGGCCGTGTCATTCGTGATGCGCCGCGCCTCGCCTTTGGGAAAAGTCAGTAGCCAGAGTTGATCGCCATATACCGCCGAAGTCCGCCGCCAGCCATTGAACACTACGCCGCTGCCATCTCCCAGCCACGCTACCTGGCCGATTGTCGTCCAGGTTTGCTCACCAATCGGCTGGTCCGAACCATCCGCCAGATTCACGACCAACACGCGCATGATTGAATCTGCCCCCGCGATCGTGCCCGCCGCGCAGGCAATCCGGCTGCCATCGGGCGACCAGGCAGGCCCTTGCAGCGAGAGCATCTCAGGCTGCTTTCGCGTCAACAGTTTCCGTTCTTCCGATCCGTCAAGCTTTGCCGCAATCAACGAGACCTCTCGCTGCGCCGGATAGTTGCGCACAAAGGCAAAGTATTGGCTGTTAGGCGAGAATGAAATGGAGCTATTCACATCCGACATTACTTTGCGCGGCGTGCCGCCCAACACCGGAACCTGATAGAGATTGCTGAGCATCTCGCCCTTCGGTTGCGTGACGTAATAAAGGGACCTATCGTCCGGCGAAAACGTCACGCCCCTGAACCGCGCATCTGTCGGGGCAACCACTGCCGCACTGCTTGTCGCTGATGCCTGCCTGACCAACAAACTTTGCTGATCTCCCTCTTCCACCACGTAAGCGACATACTTGCCATCGCGCGAAATGGCCGCTCGCACGGCTTTCCCCGAAGTCGTCAGCTTCGCCAGCGTGATCTGCTGAAAGGCCACCTTGGATTGGTTATTCGAGCGGCGGTAAGCAGAAAAAAGTGCGAATGCCAGGACGGCCAAACTGACGAAGAGCAGCGCCAGTGAAGTCAGCACCCGCTTCGGCTCCAAAGGCCGCTGGATGATTTCATCGGAAGGTGAGCCTTCCTCTCCGCTCGCGATCAAGGCCGAAGTATTTTTCAACGCAGACGGCGCGTTACCCTTCCCTATCGAACTATTCGGCATGTCATCGCTAGTCACCAGTTGAAGCTCCTCTCGATCTTCTTGCAGCAACAACTTCTCTTCCTCATCATCCAAATGAAGCGGGCTGAACTTATATGACTCTTTACTTTGTTTAGACATAGCATTCAGAAAGACAGCAGAAAGACGGGCAGATGCGCTGATTTAGTACCTTTTCACGACGCATTGGTTTTCACGTGGAAAGATAGGGGGTTGAGGCAATAGCCACACTTGAATCGCATCCCAGCAGGGCGATGCGCCGTTTTAACTACTCCACTTCATTTACGGCTTCCTGGTTTGATCGCTGCCGAACCGTCTTTGCACATCGGGCAGTCTTCTGGCCTGTAGGCTGGCACTTCCAGCACGGCCAGCGCGTGGCGTGGCACGCCCAAATCAACGGCTCCGCCGCTGCGATCAATCAAGGAGCCTGCGCCGACCGTTATGCCGCCGAGCGCCGCAACGACTTCCATCACTTCGCGCGTCGAACTGCCGGTCGTCACGACATCTTCAACAACGAGGCATCGCTCGCCCGGTTGAATTGCAAACCCGCGCCGCAGCGTCATCGCCTTTTCTTGTCGTTCAGTGAATAGCGCGCGCAGGCCCAGCGCGCGCGCGACTTCATAAGCCACAAAAACTCCGCCGAGCGCCGGTGCAATCACCAGATCAATCTGGCCGATGCTGGCATCCGCCTTTGCCTTTGCCGCAATAGCTACGCAGAGCCTTTCGGCCACCGCCGGATGTTGCAGTACCAGCGCGCATTGCAGATACCGCGAGCTGTGCAGGCCGGATGAAAGCAGAAAGTGTCCGGTCAATAAAGCTTGGTTCTCTTCAAAAACTTTCAGGACTTCTTCGGTATTCATCGTTTTGTCCAATCAGAATGTAGCGATAAGGAAAATGTCGAAAAGTGTTGAGCCGCACTCGCGCGTCCCCGGCGATCTCGGCAATGTCGCTGTCGGTGAAGCCGCGCAAGACCGAGACCGCCGAATCGTTGCGCACCAGCCGGTTGCCAGTGAAGATGTGGCTCAAGGCTTTAATCGAGTAATAGGCCAGCGGATGCCTTCGCAGGTCATTGATGAGGAACGCGACGCGAGCCGTGCGAGCAAAACTCCTCAACAATGCCGCCGCCGCCGGAGTTTCAAAGTGATGCAAAAACAGCGACGCCAGCACGAAATCGAAGCTGCCGTCTTCAAACGGCAGATTCAACGCGTCGCCGCATGCCACTTTGATTTCGGGATAATCGGCAATCTGTGTTCTTGCCTCACGCGCGGCAATCTCGTTTAGGTCAAGCACGACAAATTCAATATGCAGCCCGCCCGCGCGCGCCCAATCCACGATCATCTGCGGGATGTCCGCCGACCCAGTGCCAACGTCCAGCAAACGAATCCGTTTTCTGCCGACTGCCTCGATCATTGGGAACAGGTGTTGGGCCAGCGCGCGTTTGCCTCCCAGCCAGCGATTGATCCGCCGCAGATCACTAAGCGATTCAATCAACTCGTCCTGGCCATAATCCGAACCGTCTATCAATTCGGTCTCGTTGCTGCGAATTGCAAAGTTATGCGCGAAACCATCGAACATGTGACCTCCAAAACTCTCCCATCTCAACACTCTAACTGAATTGGGAAGCTTCATGGTCGCATGGGCAGGATGGGAATCGGGGCGACGCACGGGATTATTTCACGGCGATAGAGCAATTGGGAACAGCAGATTTTTGTGTTCCGGCTCTACTGATTACGCCCGCGTCAGGTTAAGCTCTTGGGCAAGCAGTACAATCCCACTTGATGCAGGAATATGTATGTCGAAAAAACTGAATCTCATAGAACACATCTCATCCAAACAAACAAAGCAACGCTATGTCACCCAGATGTTCGAGACAATCGCGCCGCGCTACGATCTGTTCACGGTCTTTTTTTCTTACGGAATGGATCGTGGCTGGAAGCGAAAGCTGATCGGAATGCTCAATCTGCGTGGCGACGAACGAGTGCTGGATTTGGCCTGCGGGACGGGCGACATTACCTTCGCGCTCGGCGAGCGATTGCCTGCGGGCGAGGCCGTCGGGCTGGACATCACTCAAGGAATGCTGGTGATCGCCGAAGAAAAACGCCGCGCAAAGAACGCTGCTAACGTCTCCTTTCACCGCGCAGATATTATGTCCATGCCCTTTGCCGATGCTTCGTTCGACTGCATCACTTGCGGATATGCGCTGCGCAACGTGCCAGACGTGGAAATGGCGCTGGCCGAAATCAACCGCGTGCTCAAACCCGGTGGGCGTTTCATCTCGCTCGACTTTGCACGTCCCGGCAGCCGAATTTATCGCTGGCTCTATCTGAATTATCTGATCCTCGCCGGCTCAACGGTCGGAGCCATCCTGCACGGCAATCCCGACATTTACCGCTATATACCAGAAAGCTTGAAGCGATACCCCGGCCAGCATGGCGTCGAAGAGATGATGCAGCGTCAGGGATTCGCCGAAACCGGCTTTTGCGAATTCGGCGGCGGAATCATGGCGATCAATTACGGAACCAAACGGCACAATGTCTGAGCCACAGGAGCAAGCTGCTGCAACCGCTCCGCAGTAAGCTCAGAAACATAAGGCTGGAGCGGGCCGGTTTGCGCAATGCCGGCAAGCTCAGTCGAATGATGCAGGACTTTCGCTGGCCCCCAGGCATCACGCAAATCTTCATGAGGGATGAACGCCGCCCGCAAGGTTTCGGCCCATTCGAAATCGCCATGCGCGCAGGCTTCAAAAAGCTGCTGGGTGGCCCCAGACGCTATACAGCCCGAACCGGTCGTAAAGCCCGGCAGTTGCCAATCGCGCATATGCACAATCGCCGGACGTTCGCCGATGCCGCTGACAACCAAATTGCGATCCACGCGCGAGAGCAGCGATTCCAGATAAGCATCCTGTCGTGGGTCTTCGCGCACGACGGCGTATTTGATCCACAGACACAGGCCATCAGCCACCAACCGCGCCACCACATCCAGGCCAGCTTCTTTGTCCGCACCGAAATTGTTCTCGTCCTTCAAGTACAAAATCAGCTTGGTTTCGGCAGCATCAGCGAATTCGCGCAAGCCTCTTTCCAAGCCTACAGCATCGCGCGGGTCGCCGCAGGGCAGCATCATCGCGCAGGGAAAATTGTACCGGCGCAGCAAAGGCGCTTGATCCATCGCGCGGCCGTACGAAGGGCCAACGCTTGGGATCGCCCAATGCTCATCGGCTAAACCAGACAGCCATTCCAACAACCCTTCATATTCAGCCAGCGTCACGTGATACAGAAACGCATTGCCGCCGTATAAAAACCGCCTGATGCCGCCCGCTGCAATGTGTTTGACGATGCGGTTATTCTGATCGAAATCGAGCGAACGGCGAGCGTCGTTTTTCCGCGCTAGTGGCGGAACCGAGAACACGCCGCGCAAATCTTCTAAAGTCACAGGGGTTGTCTTCAAAGCGTCATCTCTCCTTATTCCGCCAATAACATTTTGGCGATGGTCTGTTTCTGCATATTCGACGTGCCTTCGTAAATCTGGCCGATCTTGCAATCGCGGAAGTATTTTTCGACCGGGTAGTCTTTGACGTAGCCGTATCCGCCGTACAAATTTACCGCCATCGAAGCGACTTCTTCGGCAATTTCCGAAGAGAACAACTTGGCCATTGCTGCTTGTTTGATGAAGGGCTGTTTGGCGTCTTTCAATCGCGCGGCGTTGTAAACCATCAACCGCGCGGCTTCGATTTTGACAGCCATCTCAGCCAGTTGGAACTGCACGCCCTGATTTTCGCTGATCGCCTGGCCGAACTGTTTGCGCTCTTTGGTGTAGGCAAGGGCGGCTTCGTACGCGCCCCGCGCCAGCCCCAACATCTGCGCGCCGATGCCGATGCGGCCTTCGTTCAAGGTCTCAATCGCGATCTTGTAGCCTTTGCCGACTTCGCCCAGCACGTTCTCTTTCGGCACGCGGCAGTTGTCAAACAACAGTTCGCAGGTCGAAGAAGCGCGGATGCCAAGTTTATCTTCCTTCTTGCCGACGGTGAAACCTTCAAAACCCTTTTCGACGATGAAAGCGGTGATGCCTTTGTAGCCTTTCGACGGATCAACGTTGGCGAAGACGATGAAGATCCCGGCTTCATTGCCGTTGGTGATCCACATCTTGTGCCCGTTCAGCAGGTAATGATCGCCCTTGTCTTCGGCTTTGGTTTGCAGTGCGAAAGCGTCGGAGCCTGATCCGGCTTCGCTCAAGGCATAAGCGCCGACTGTGTCTGTCGCCAACCGCGTGATGTATTTTTTCTTCAATGCTTCGTTGCCGTAATTCAAAAACGCATTGATCGTCAGCGTGTTATTCACATCCACCATCACACTCAAACTGGCGTCCACGC
>JBDSAM010000402.1:0-2780 GCA_039922135.1 Blastocatellia bacterium | reverse complement strand
AGGGAACTTGCAGCTTGCCCGAATAAACGCCAAGACTGGAAAGCGTCCCGCCGGGCCGCAACGAGCGGAGCGCTTGTTCAAATGTCTCCTGCGTGCCCAGCGCCTCAACTGCCACATCCGCGCCGCCCCCAGTCAACCGCTTCACTTCAGCCGCAACATCAACCTCTTTGAAGTTGAGTGTGACATCCGCTCCCAGCCGTCGCGCCATTTTTAGTCTGGTTTCATCGCTGTCCACTCCAATGACCAGAGCCGCTCCCATCAACTTCGCACCCGCCGTCGCGCACAAACCAATCGGCCCTTGGGCGAAGACGACGACCGCATCGCCGATGCGAACTCCACCTGATTCAGGCCCGCTGAAGCCGGTCGAAGCAATGTCTGAAAGCAGCACGACCTGTTTGTCGGTCAGTTCATCAGGAATCTTCGCCAGATTCGCTTGGGCGTTTGGCACCAGCAGGTATTCGGCCTGCGCGCCGTGAATCGTGTTGCCGAAGCGCCAGCCCCCGACGGCTGAGTATCCTTCGGATGCGTTGGCGCAGGCGCTGTGGCCGCACTGCGACCATTGCCCCGACAAACACGCCCGGCATTGGCCGCATGGCGTGATCGCGCCAACCAGCACGCGGTCGCCGATACTGTAGCCCGCGACTCCCGGACCCAGTTCCGCAATTACACCCACCGGTTCGTGGCCGATGATCAGGCCGGGTTTGACCGGATACTCGCCACGCAGGATATGCAGATCAGTGCCGCAGATCGTAGTCAGGGTCACGCGAATCACGGCTTCTCCAACGCCGGCTAGTGGCCGCGCGACCTCTTCAACGCGGATGTCATTTACTCCGTGAAAAACGGTCGCTCGCATCTTTTCCATGTCTTATCCTATCTGTCTCCTGATTCACCTCGGCGTCGTGTTCCTGAGCTTCGCCTTCCATGCGTTCGTCTTTGCCTTCGTCTTCGGCTTGGTGATCATCGGTCAGCCAGCCAAGGCTCTCTTTGATTGTGCCTTTAACCTGTTTGGCTTTGCCTTTGATTTCATCCTTGTTCAACATAATTCCCCCCTCCTTGTGGAGGCTTTGTCTGGCTCCGATTCGCCATTAGTCGCTTGCCAAGCTGATTACCCGTGGCGGTAAAGTACGCCACGGGTAATCAGGACAACACGCTTTAATTGAGCTATAACGCCAAGTCTTTACTGATTACCACCTTTAGCTTGGCCCTGGGGCTGATCCGCGATGATGATCTCCACCCGCCGATTGACCTGACGGCCCGCTGGCGAATCGTTGTCTGCTACGGGTTTTGACTCGCCAAAGCCGCGCGCCGCAATTACGCGCTCTGACTTGACTCCGTTTTGCACCAGGTAATCGCGCACCGATTCGGCTCGGCCACGCGAAAGATTGAGGTTTGACACATCCGATCCGACCGAATCGGTGTGTCCTTCAATCTCGATCTGGTAAGCGCCGGGATAAGCCGACAGAATGCCGGCCAGCTTGCTCAGCTTCTCTCTTGCGCCTGGCTTGAGCGTGGCTTTGCCGGTATCGAATAAGACATCCGAAAGATTGACGATCAGCCCGCGGGCTTCGCGCCTGGTTTCGAGTATCTCCGAAAGCGAGAAGTAGAGGCGCTGTTGTGCAGCGTCTCTTTCACGCTTTGCCTCTTCGGCTTGAAGGCGTGCGTTATCCGCATCGTTGTGTGCCTGTCCTTCATTCGCTTTGGCCTTTGCCGTTTCGGATTGCGCCTGTTCGACTCGTTCCCGCGCCATCGCGGCTTCACTGGCCGCGCGCGTCGTCTGATCGCGTTCGGATGCCTTCGCGCGTGCGGCTTCGATTCGAGCGCGCTCAGCTTCAGTTCGCGCGCGGTCTGCTTCGGACTGAGCCTCGGCAATATTATTGCCGGCCCGTTGGCGCTCGGCGGAAAGTCTTGCTTCGGCGATGCGCTCAACGGTCAGACTTCGCGCGTGTTCGGCAATCCGCATCACGTCATGCGCCAAGCCGCTATTTTTCTTCGCGTTATCGCGCAGGTCTGAAGCTTTGCGCGACCGCGGCCAGGCTTGTTCCAGCGTGGCGAGCTTCAATTGCGCATCTCGCAGTTCCGGCTCGGCGAACCTTTTGGCGTCGGCCCGCTGTGCAATCTCGACGGCGCGGCGCGCACCCAGAATCATCAGCGGCGTGTTGTAGTCGGCGTTCGATGCCGGAGAATTGGGTGAGAAAACGATATAGAACGTTCCCGGATCGCCGCTATATTCAATCTGGCTGGTTGTGGTCTGGCCTTCCGTCCCTTTGCGCAAGGTGTTGACGGCAACAATCACCGCACTCGGCAGCTCCACTCTGGAATGCGGCTCGGCGGTAATGATCAGCCCGAAGGTCTGAAATTTCGTCGTTGACTCAATCTTGAAACTCTTCTGGATCGGCAACTCCATCAGGTTCTCGGCCTGTCCTTCCGGAGCCACTGCCCACAGAATATAAGTAGTGTAGAAACCGCCGAGCGATTGCGGACTGGCGAAGCTTTCCATCTCAAGCCTGACATTCGTGCGGCCCTTCTTGTATTCAACATCGGCCTTGCCCATCACTCGCGGAGCAATGGCCGTGCCCGCCATGGTGACGGTTGTCTGCTTGTTTTCGTTATACTTGACGGCCAGTACCTGGCGCTTGGCGGCTTCTACACCACCTATGTTCTGTGGGCTGTAGCTCCGGAGGGACAGGCTGAAAACCTGATGGAGCTACCCATCCAGAATAATTTTAAGATCGAGTCAACGACGAAATTTCAGACCTTCGGGCTGATCATTACCGCCGAGC
>JBDSAM010000401.1:0-9264 GCA_039922135.1 Blastocatellia bacterium | reverse complement strand
ATTGCGCCTTCAGCGGAATAAGACGCACGGCCAGTATGAAACTTCTGGTGCTAACTGAAACTTCGGCGGCGAATTTCGCCTGCCTGTCACAGCCCACTCAATCTCACTCCGGCAAACCCACACGGCGCAGCAATTCCGCATAGCGCGGATCGGCGCGCAAGCCATCGAACGACGGATCAATCTTCAGCGAAACCAGATCGGCTTGCTGCTGATCGGCGGCTTTTTGCAGCCAGGTGAAGGCCGACTCCTGATCGCCCAAGGCGGCGTAGGCCGAGGCGACGGTGTATGGCGATGTCTTGCTATGTTCTTTGATGACGAGCGGCAAGAGTTCACGCGCTTCGGCGAGGCGCCCTGACTGGGCAAAGATCGCCAAACGATCAGTCGGCGGCTGATGACCGGTCTTTTGCGTGGCCTGTAACGCTTCATCGTAGCGGCCCTGCTGAGCGTAGCATCTCGTCCGGTTAAACAGCGCCCACCCGTTGGCAGGCTCCATTTCCAGCACTTTCGCCGCTTGCGCCAGACAGCGGTCGGGCTGCCGCCAGTAGTGATACGTTTCCGCCAGATTGTTGGTGAAGCCGGTATTAAGCGGGTCAAGGTCCCGCGCGCGTAGGTACTCGGCTTCGGCGGCAGCAAACTTGCCCTGCGCCAGCAGCGTGTTCCCGTACCAGGCGTGCGCGATGGCGTAGTTGGGATTGCTGGAGAGCGCCTGCCCGAAATATCGTTCGCCCGCCGCCCAGTCCCGGTCGCTGAAGGCGGCCAGCAAACCCAGCGCCGCATACGGCGAGGCGAGCGAACTGTCCAGCGCAATCGCTTTGAGAGCGTATTCCCTGGCTTTGCCGATCAACGAACGCGGCGGCGCCATCGAATTCACCTCCATCACCGCATATGCTTCCGCCAGCCCGGCCCAGGCCAGCGCGTAATTCGGATCGGCGTTGGCCGCTTGCTGAAAAAGTTCCGCCGCTTTTTTTGCATCGCCCTTCAGCCGCTGGTCGCGCGCTTTTAGATAAGCGTCGTACGCCGCCAAATCGCTGGTGCCGGGTTTGTGATTCGGATCGCGGCATAGCACTGCCTGCAAGCTTTCGGCGACGCTGCATCCAATCTCATCTTGTAGGGCGATAATCTCTTTGAGCGGGCGCGTGGTGTCGCCCGTCCACAGCACACGCCCGTCTTCCGTGCTGACCAGCCGCACCGAAACACGCACGGTTTCGGCATCGCGGCGCAGACTGCCTTCCAGCACGGCGGCCACGCCCAGGCGGCGTCCGATTTCACGAACGTCAACTTCTTTTCCTTTGAAAGCGAAGGCTGAGTTGCGCGCGATGACTTTCAAATCGCGCACCTTGGCCAGTTCGTTGATCAGGCTTTCGGTGACGCCATCTCCGAAATAATCTTGCGTCGGATCACCCGTCAGATTTTTGAGCGGCAGAATGGCCAGCGAGCGGGTCAGTCTGGAGCTCGATATGCTCCGATTGTTGTTGCGGTAAAAGGCGGAAGCGATGGCCAGTAGGATCACCACGCCCGCCGCCAAGCCGAAGATCGCCGCCAGGCGCGCGTGATGGCGCGGCAACGGCAGAGGAGAAGGCGGTAAAGAGGGTAGGGTTGTAACAAGGGGAACTTTATCCTGCTCCACGTCCCTGCCCGCAATGTCGCCCTGCTCGGCCAGCGGCCCGATGTAGCGGTAACCTTCGCCGTAGCGCGTCTCGACGAACCGCGCCTGTTCCTGCCGGTCGTCAAGCGCCTTGCGAATAGCGCCGACGGCCTTGCGCAGCGAATCCTCGTAAACGTCTTTGCCTTCCCAGAACCTGTCCAGCAACTCTTCGCGCGTGACCAGCCGGTCGTGGTGTTCGATCAGATGAACCAACACGCGAAACGGCAGGTTGGTCAGATGAACGATTGCGCCTGCGCGGCTAAGCTTGCGCTGCCCAATATCGAGCAGGAATTCGCCGAGCAAATAGACTTGGTACTTCTCTTCCATTGCTTACCTGCGCAATTCTCAAACCGGTGGCTTTATCAAGCGATCGGGGTAGACTGATGCGCGACCATCTGCCACTTGCCCTTATGCTTGACGTAGACGTGGATATAGCGGGCGTTGGTGTTGTGCGTCTTGCCGCCGCCAACAGACGTTACCATCCAATGCGTGGTGACAACTGCGGTGTCGCCGAAGATACTGACTTTGATCTCATCGCGTTTGAGCGTTTGGTATTTTGACGCGCCTGATTTGATATTAGCGATATAAGTCGCCTTCGTGTCGGTGGCCGCACTGGAATGTGTGTAGATCAGCCCATCTGAGTAAATCTTCTCCAGGGCCGCAACATCGCTTTTGAGCAAGGCATCCTGCCATTGCTGTTCCAGGTTCAAGATTTCCTGTTCGACCTTGTTGCTTTGCCCGTTCGCAAAAACGCTGGCCATAATCATCACAAGTAAACCTCCGAGAAATCGCTTCATTTGTTCTCTCCTATTTGAAATTGGGTTATAGCTCGTTGTGAATCAAATCTTCGTAACTGTCGCGGCGGCGAATGACTTCCACCTTGCCGCCTTCGTCCACCAGCACGGCTGCTGGAAACGGACGACCGTTATAGGCGGTCATCTGCGACATTGTGTAAGCCCCGGTGTTCAGCATGGCGATCACTTCGCCGACTTTTGCATCCGCCGGCAGCAAGCGGCAATCCGGCAGATGCCCGTCGCCATGCATATCGAAGTAGACATCGCCGCCATCACAAAGCGGCCCGGCCATTCGATACCGTTCGCCATGCTCTTCCGCAGCCCGCGAAGTATTCACCGCATGGTAATACCAGTGATACAACACCATTGAAAGCATCAGGTTGTAACCGGCATCGGTTAAGGCCCAGCTCTCGCCAGTTTCGGGACGCGTTTTAACGTTGCGCACCGTCGTCAGAATCGTCACTGCATCAGCAATCACGGCGCGTCCCGGCTCCATCACAATTTCAAGTTCATCCAGCAGATGTTCTGCTCCGGCCTCTCTGGCCGAAGCGCGGACGACATCAATCGCGTTACTCATCATCTCCGCCGCCGTCAGATTTGCGCCGAGCATTGCGCGTTCGCCTTCGCTAATCTCCGCGGCGTGCGCGGCGTCACGCAGGTAATTGACAGGAATGCCGCCGCCGATGTTGATGTGTTCGAGCCTATGGCCCGTTTCGCCGTGCAGCCACAACAGATGCTCCCACATTGCGGCAAAGGCTTCGGCGTACGGTTCAGGATCGGGCGTTTGCGAACCAACGTGAATATGCAGCCCGGCCAGATTGATCAATTCAGGGTTGCCGACCGCGCGCAGCATCATCTGGCGCGCCTGCGACGGCGACACACCGAATTTCGACGTGTAGAGCGCCGTCTGCAATCCGGCATGCGAGCGCGTGCCGACGCCCGCCACCAACCGCACTGTCACGTTGGCGCGCTTGTTCAAGCGTGCCGCGACCTGTTCGACCAATTCCAATTCGAATGGCGAATCCAGATTGATCGTGTAAATACCTGTATTGATCGCTTCGGCAATCTCCTGTTCGCTTTTCGCAATGCCGTTCATCTCGATCTGATCGGGACGGAAACCCGCGCGCAACGCTTTAAACAATTCACCGCCGGAATTGACCTCGACATCAATTCCAGCTTCGCGCACCACGCGCAGCACGCCCAGCAGGTTGTTGGCTTTTGAAGCGAAACAAAGTTTCAGCTTCGGATGATGCTTCTGGGCTTCCAGCAATCGCGCGATGTTGTGGCGAATGCGCGGCGCGGAGATGACAAACAGTGGCGTGTCGTATTGGCCGGCCAAGCTGACCGCGTCAACGTCGTTGATATGCAGATGGTTGTTTTTGACTTCGAGGTAGTTGGGAATTGTCCAGTTGGGTTGCGTTGTCATTTCTATAAAAACACTTTCTGAAATTGGCGATTAGTCTGCGAGCGCAGAGATTGCGCGGGCAATATTGTAGTTCGACTGTTTCAATACCGCTTCGGCAGCCTCGCGCGAAACGCTTGCCTTGACCATCACGATAGTAATGCGCAAATCCCAACCGGCGGCTTCAAGTGCAGCCAGGGCTGCGGCTGCGTCAAGATTACACTCATTCATCATTAAACTGGTCGCGCGCTGTTGTAGCTTGATGTTGCTGGTTTTCAAATTGGTCATGCGATTACCGGTGACATAACCTAACCGTACCATCGTCATTGTCGAAAGCATGTTCAGCACCAGCTTCTGCGCCGTGCCAGACTTCAGCCGCGTCGAACCGGCTATGACTTCTGGGCCAACAATGGGTTCAATCGGGATTTCAACCGCCGCCGCCAATGCCGTGTTTTCATTGCAGGTAATGCAGATGGTCAGCGCGCCGATACTGCGCGCGTATTCAACCGCGCCGATGGTGTACGGCGTGCGCCCGCTGGCCGCAATGCCAACCACCACGTCATCCGGCGTGAAGCCGCGCGCCTGCAAATCTTTTGTGCCTGCGCCGCGGTCGTCTTCGGACGCCTCGACGGCTTTGTAGCAGGCGTCGTACCCTCCAGCGAGCACGCCCTGTACCACGTCTGGTGAAACGCCGAAGGTCGGTGGGCATTCGGCGGCGTCCAGCACGCCCAGCCGTCCGCTGGTTCCGGTGCCGGTGTAAAACAATCGCCCGCCGCGCTCCAGCCGTTCGACGATACCGTCAACTGCGCGCGCAATGTCTGGCAGGACTTTTTCAACAGCCTCGGCAACCTTGCGATCTTCGCGGTTGAAGATGCGCAGCGCGTCGAGCGTTGGTAGCCGGTCAATTTCAGTGGTGTTCGGATTGGTTTGTTCAGTGGTCGTCATCTTTGGTTTTATTCGTGCATCGCCTGCGCCATCTTGACCGCGCCGATCACCGGCGGGTCGAGCGGCGGCGCGATTTCGGCTTGAGGCGCGACCCGGTTGATCTCGTCGCGAAGCGGTCGGAGGATCATTTCTCCCGCTTCAAAAACGCCGCCGACATAAGCCACGCGGAAGGCGTCCTGCTGCATTCTCAACTGTTCGATCACGGCGACGGCAGTTTTGGCCAACTCTTCGGCAGCGTCGGTCATAATCGCTTGCGCGACCTTGTCGCCATCCTGGGCTGCGTTGACGGCGATGCGTGAAAGTTGCGCGATCTTGCCTTGTACTTCCCCCTTCTCTTTTGCAGAAGAATCATAAATCACCGTCGCCAGTTCGGGCGGCGATGCGACGCCGAAATGTTTCAACACCGGGTCCATCATGCTGGTCGGCTGGCCGCGATAGTCATACGCCATCATCACCGCTTCCAGCGCGCGGCGGCCAATGTAGTTGCCGCTGCCTTCGTCGCCCAGAATCGGCCCCCAGCCGCCTGAGCGCGCGAACCGTCCACGCGCATTGATGCCGCAAGCGATTGATCCTGTGCCGGCAATGACGACAACGCCAGTACTGTTGCCCGTTGCCCCGGCCAGCGCCACGCGCGCGTCGGTTTCCAACAGGATGTCCGGGATCGGCAATACTTCTTTCAATGCATTAAGCATCTGCCGGTTATGGTCGGGATGCGATACGCCAGCCAAGCCAATACAGGCGGCGGTGATTTGCAAGGGTTCGATGCCCGCCTGCCCGCAGGCTTGATGAACCGCCTTCTTGAGGTGGCTGACGGCCTTCTCCAACCCGACGCGCAGGAAATTGGCGGCTTCGGCTTGGCCTTCGCCCAGTGTTTCACCAGCATCATTGGCAATGATTGCCCGGCAATTGGTGCCGCCGCCGTCCACGCCAAGCCAGAAGTGCGATTGCGAACCGGTGTTGGAAAAAGCCATTGATGAAACTGCTTTGGGTGTCACGGTATTCATGAACTTCGGATCACGTGCCGGAGTTTGGGAAAAGAGCGATGCCCCTCACCTTCGTTTTTATTATTCTTCTTGATGCTGATTCAGGCATCTGTTTGCGCGCCCGGTGACGATCTTTTTCACGTTGTGTAAGGCAGATCATAAACTTGGCGTGAGCGGAGCGGCAAATTGCCTGAACTTTATGCCGAAGAGTTTTGCTAGAATGCCGCACGCACGATTCAAACTCTCGCGGGAGGCAAACAGGAGATGGCACAAAACGAAAAGAGACGTCCGGTCGTCGGGTTGGCTCTGGGCGGTGGCATGGCGCGCGGCTGTGCGCACGTCGGGGTGTTGCGAGAATTCGAGAAGAATCAGATTCCGATTGACCTGATTGCGGGTACCAGCGTTGGCGCATTGATTGGCGGCGCATTCGCGTCGGGACTTTCGGCGGATCAGGTTGAAAAGCTGGCGCTGACGATCAGTTGGAGCGATCTGGGACGCGCGACGGTTTCGATGATGGGGTTTTACAACAGCGCGCGAACGGAAGGTTACGTCCGCAAGAATTTTCCCGTCACCGAATTCGATAAGATGCGCATCCAGTTCGGCGCCGTAGCCACCGACCTGCAAACAGGACGAATGGTCGTCTTTACCGAAGGCAGTCTGCCGCTGGCCATTCGCGCCAGTTGTGCAATGCCGGTGTTTTATACTCCGGTGATGGTTAATGGACGGATGATGGTGGACGGTGGACTGGTTGGGCACATCCCCGCTTCGGTGGCGCGAATGATGGGCGCGGACATCGTCATCGCCGTGGACATCAATTCTCAGCATCTGCCGATTCCGCAGCCGGCTAATCTGTTCACGATCATGTCGCAATCGCTTTCGATTATGGGGCGCACGACGGTCAATTATCTGTACGCCGACGCAGACGTCATCGTCAGGCCGCAGATCGAACACGTCCGCCCGGACGATTTATCGAAAGCCGCCGAAATGATCGCTGCCGGGGAAGAAGCTGCCCGCCGCGTGATCCACAAAGTTAGGCGTTTGCTCATCCCACACCGGCAAGGTGTCTTCAAACGAATCTTCGGAAAGTCCCAGCACGATCATCGTCGCGTCACGATGCTGGAAGAAGATTGAGAAGAGCCGCCGGCAAGATTGGCAGTGATTGTTGCCGCTGAAGTTGTGTCTGTGGTACAAAGCGCCGGTCGCTTTACGAAAAGCGAGTTCAAGGTTTGACAATGTGCGCCCGTAGCTCAGTTGGATAGAGCGCCGGTCTTCGAAACCGTAGGTCACTGGTTCGAGCCCAGTCGGGCGCACCACTTCTTACTTCCTTACCCATCTAAATTTTCCCTTCACAAAATAGCGCCGAATCTTCACCGCGCAGTTGAATTCAGCAGCGTGCCAAGATCCCGATACGCCAAGCTCCATTTCCCATTCAAATCCGCGCTTAAGGGCACTTGCAGCCAGACTCGCTGTATGTTCTGCGCATCCTCCTGCACCCGCAAGGCGCTGTTACGTTGTGTCAACGAGTTGCCAAGGTTGCCGCGCAACGTAGTCAATGAACTGAGCAACGCGCCTAGACTGTCGAGCAACTGCTTCTGCGCCTGGCTGGGGGCGCGCGCGCCGATGAAGCGGAAATTGCCGTTCGGTTCGCGCAAATACCCAATTTCCCCGGCATATTGCATGCGGATCACGTCCACTTGATTAATGACACTCTGCACCAGCGTGGGACTCGAAGCTGAACTTGAAGGCCTGGTGGAAGAAGGTATCGGCGGATTCACCGCTGTCGGCTGGCGGGTTTCTGTGTTGTAGTAGGGTGGATTGCCCGGCCGGTAACCGCCCGCGTTGACCGGGATGGGTCTAGGCTGAATGGCTCTGGGTTGCGCGCGCGCGAACCGTGAACCGACTTGAGCTGGAATCTCCACTGCTATTCTTACAGCGCCATTCCTGCCCAGAATCTCAGCACGGCGGAGCGTGCCGCCGCGGTCGTTCAAACATATCAGCGGTGCCGGAGCAACGCCAGAAGTTTGAAAGAAGCTGTCCGTTGTGCGCGACAGTGGCACTCCTCGCAACCTGATTCTTGCCACCGTTCCCAACTCGTCATGATGCGTATAAACGCGCCAACCCTGGGTCGGCGTCTCAACGTTGATGCGCACCTGCACAGTGCCATCTTGCATGCGCTCTATGGTTACGTCTCTGGGATCCAGCGGGCCGGGCGATACGCCACCATTCGTAATCGGCACTGGGATGGGTCTGCTTTGGCTAACACTGGGAATGTAATTGTCAATTCTGGGAGCTTCCAGTTGAGATACCGAAAACGGTTGAACCATTTCCATTCCAAACATATGGCCACTTGGAACGAAGGCGTCTTTGCCTTTCAGCAGCAATGTGGCCGTCAACCCAACTGCCGCGCCGATTCCTCCACCCAGCAACGCGCCACCGGTAAAAACGCCGATAGCAGCGCCTGCTCCCGCGCCTCCGCCAATAAAGAGAATGTCGCGCTTGGTGGGATTGCCGCCTTTAATGGTTCCCTCTTCATCCAGCCGTTTACGATCTTCAACGTCAGCCCCGGTTAAGATCGCGCGCACTGGCGCAGTCCTATTACTCGTCGTGAGGAAGTTATCAAAGGCAAGGGCAATGTAGCCGGAACGGTGCGCCCACTTCGCTTTCTTAACGGCTGTGACGTGGCCTTCGACAATGGTGCCCTCCCGGATCAGTATAGTGCCATTGTCATCTATCACCGACGGAACCACGCGTGCGCGAAATCGGTCGCTAACTCGCGCGGTCGCTGAAGAAAGGGACGTCTCCATCTCCAAGGTGATCGGCCATCCTGCCGGAATCACTCGCGTACCCGCAGGCAAACTCGGCGTGCGTTCCAGATAACGCTCCGGCGCGCGGCGCAGCCGCGTCTGCGCTGAAACGGTGGCGTTGTTCGCGCCCCCCCCGCCAGCAATCAGCGCCAGCAGCAGCGCGAGAGAGATCATAATTCTCAGGCTTCGTGACATAAAAACTCCTTGTCATTACCGCAATCAGTCCTCAACTTGAGGGAGGCAAATGGATGATGCTGACTGCCCATTACTTGCGAATTCCAAAGCCGATTTGATCAGGTTATAGCTCGAATCAACTTTAGCTTTCCATCTTCTATACTGTGAGCGCGCACAGCTTACACTTTTCCGGCCGGTACAAAAAGCTAAGGCGCACCCAAGTGAGTGCGCCTTAGCTTTTCCAGAATCAGTTTTGGGTAATTACTTGCCGGCTTGGGGAACCATCAGAATCGCGACGACCAGCGTAAAGATCACCAGCGTTTCAATGAACACCAGGCCCAGAATCAACGGCAGCGGCACGCCTTTGAACGCGCCGGGATTGCGGGCCAAGCCTTCGCAGGCTGCCGCGCCGACGCGGCCCTGACCTAGTCCGCACAGACCGGCGGCGATGCCGAAGCCGACGACCGCCGCGACATAACCTAGACCGCGGCCAACGCTGATGCCATCGCCCGCGCCC
>JBDSAM010000400.1:0-2525 GCA_039922135.1 Blastocatellia bacterium | reverse complement strand
GGCTGCGCAACGCTTTCAGCGTGTAAAACTCCACGTTATTCAAAAACAGGTCGCGCAGAAAGGGCTTGATATTGAAGTCGTAACGTTTGAGTGATTCCCCCAGGTCATAGACAACCTGCACGTCCGGATTTTCATAGACGAAATATTCGAATAGCTTTTGCCCCAACATCTGTGCGCAGGCGGTGCGTTGTGGTTCGCGATCCATGATCAACTCCACGATGTCGCTGCCATTGAATCTGCCTGTCACTCCGAAAACAGTCTTTTCGCCATAATCGTGAGCGCTGGCCACCGCCGAACCATCATCTGCCGCAGGCGGAAATTCGACCACTTTCGCTGGATCGGTTTCTGGGCCGTTGAACCTGAAATCAGTCGGCACATCAAAGTTAGGTTTCAGCCGCCATCCGGTATAGGCGCGTGCCGCCTGCTGTATGTCGCGTTCGGTGTACACGCCTGCGCTGTAGGCTTCAAAGCCGAGCATGAAGACTTCCATCAGTTCGCGGGCGTAATTTTCATTCGGGCTGGCCTTTGTGTTTTCGTTACTGTCCAGCCAGCGCAGCATTGCCGGGTCACGATCCATCGCCTTCATCAGATCGCGAAAGTTGCCAGTGGCAAATTGGCGCTCAATCTGGTGTTGCCAATAAAGGTGTTTGGCTCCGTTTGGATTGCCCACCTTGTCGAAGGAAGTCGCAAAGTGATCGTGCCAGAACAGCACCATGCGTTCGCGCAGTGGCCGAGTTGTGCCAAACATTATGTTCAGCCACCATTCGGCGATGGTTGTATCGAAGAAAAAATCCAGACTTTTAGTTCCTAGTGATTCAAGAAAATCATGGACGTTTGGGCTTTCCGGAATGTCGTCGTAATTTAAGAGTTGATCAACCGTGGCTTCAAACCCCTGCGCAAGATAATTGTTGATCTCGTCGGGCCGCGCGCCGAATGCCGCGCGGCGCAAAAGGTGAGCCATCCGGTCGTAGGCGGATATACGGTCAGGTCGTCTAAACTGCATCGCTGTTTCCTCTATTGTTCAAACAAACGAGTTGAGTGAAATCGGATTTTTATTTTAATGGGTTGGGAGCGTGTGCACCTGAAACGCCTGTTTAACACGCTGAATGGAGCGAGGCGCAGTGTAGTCAGCACTCGATGACGCGTCAACGTTTTTAATGGGCGATGTGGTTAGCGAAGCGCATTGGCAGGGAGCGGACGATGAATTATCCTGCCGCGCGGATTACGCGAGGCCGTTGCTTATGTCTGAAAGCTTCTTACGAAACCTACCTTCGATTGATCGGTTGTTGCAGGACGCGCGCTTGCAAGGTTTGATTACCGTCGCCGGGCGCGACACTGTGCGAGATCGCTTGCGCGATGTCCTGACGGAATTGCGGCAAGAGCTTGCAGTCACCAACGGCCAAGCCGGTTCATTCGCCGACGCCACGGCGTTGGAGGACGAGATCAACCTGAGATTGCAGGCGCGCTTCGTTCACCGCCAGCAAATGCAAACGCAGCGAGTCATCAACGCGACGGGCGTTGTCTTGCACACCAATCTTGGCCGTGCCCCTTTGAGCCAGGCCGCGCTTGATGCCATCAACGAAGTCGCGGGCGATTACTGCAACCTTGAATATGATCTGGCGACAGGCAGGCGCGGCAAACGCGGCGTGGGTCTTGAAGCGAGCTTCCGCGAATTGTTGTCTTGCGAAGCCGCCGTGGTCGTCAACAACTGCGCGGCGGCAGTGTTGCTGGTGCTGAACACGCTGGCTGAAGGCGGCGAGGTGATCGTTTCGCGCGGAGAACTGATTGAGATTGGCGGGTCTTTTCGCATCCCCGACGTCATCGCCAAATCGGGCGCGCGCCTGCGCGAAGTCGGCACGACCAACCGAACTCGGCTGAGTGATTACGAAAGGGCGATCAACGAGGACACTAAAGTCATCCTGCGCGCGCACCCGTCGAATTACCGCATCATCGGTTTCACTGAAAAGCCTGAACTTGAAGACTTGGCCCAACTCGCGCGCGAACGCGGGCTGCCGTTGTTTGAAGATTTGGGCAGCGGCTGTTTGACAGATTTGAATTCCCTGGGCATTCACGACGAACCAACTGTCGCGCAATCGCTCAAAGCGGGCGCGTCGGTCGTTGCTTTCAGCGGCGATAAACTGCTGGGCGGCCCACAGTCGGGGATTATTCTGGGCGAAGCGGAATTGATTCGGAGGATCAAAAGCAACCCGTTGATGCGTGCTTTGCGCGTGGACAAACTGACTTATGCCGCGCTGGAAGCGACTGTTGCTGCATACTGCAGTGGCCGCGCCATCGAAGAGGTTCCTGTTCAGGCCGCGCTGCATGCGTCAAAGGAAACAATCAACCGCCGCGCCTGCGCTTTCCTACAACGCGCGCAAGATTTGGGCGGCGGTTTACGGCTTGAACTGATTGACGGTGATTCTGTCATCGGTGGTGGCTCAGCGCCACAAACGAAACTTCCAACAACGCTCATCAGCGTAACAAGCCCCAGCCAAAGCGCGAATGAATTGGAAGAAACACTGCGC
>JBDSAM010000399.1:0-6082 GCA_039922135.1 Blastocatellia bacterium | reverse complement strand
GAAGTACGGCCCGGCGCTCAATGATGAAGGGCAGGATTACCTAGGTCGCATGCAAAACTCCGCGCGGCGTATGCATACGCTGATCAACGACCTGCTGGAGTATTCGCGCGTGGCGACGGCAGGGCAGCCTTTCACGCCAGTGGATCTAAACCAGGTAGCGCGCGATGTGCTCGGCGATCTGGAAGTTCGCGTTCAGCAGAGTGACGGACGCGTGGAGATGGGCGAACTTCCCGTGGTGGATGCCGACCCCTTGCAAATGCGCCAACTGCTGCAAAACTTGATCGGCAATGCATTGAAATTTCATCGCGCCGAAGAGACACCAGTCGTGCGCGTCACAGCCGAAGACGCTGGTGACGATCTTTGCCAGATTGCCGTGGCCGACAACGGCATTGGCTTCGAAGAGAAATATCTGGATCGCATCTTCACTCCTTTTCAGCGCCTGCACGGGCGTAACGAATATGAGGGCACTGGGATGGGCCTGGCCGTTTGCCGGCGCATTGCCGAACGGCACGGCGGCACCATTACCGCCCAAAGCACGCCCGGGCAAGGAACAACGTTCCTGGTGACCCTGCCACTTAAACAAAATGGAGACAAGGCCTAATGAAGCAAAACGGACAATCCATCGTCATTCTGATGGCTGATGATGATGCCGACGACCGCCTGCTCTGCCAGCAAGCACTTGAAGAAAGCCGCGTCTTGAACAACCTCTACTTTGTGGAAGACGGCGAGCAATTGATGGACTATTTGAACCAGCGCGGCAAATACGCTGCTCCTGCTGATGCCCCATGCCCGGGGTTAATCCTGCTTGATTTGAACATGCCGCGTAAGGATGGGCGTGAAGCCTTGCATGAAATCAAATCCAATCCGGACCTGCGCCGCATTCCAATAGTGGTTATGACTACCTCGCAGGCTGAAGAAGACATCTTTCGCAGCTATGACTTGGGCGCGAATTCGTTTGTCACCAAGCCGGTAACCTTTGGCCGGTTAGTAGAATTGATGAAGGCGCTGGGCCAGTTCTGGGTCGAGTTCGTCGAAATCCCAAATTAAAGGTGATCGAATCGGTGGAAATGGAATTACTGAAAGTGCTGCTCGTCGAAGACGACGAGGATGATTATTTAATTACGCGCGATTTGCTGGCGGAAATCGGTGGAGACAGGTTTGTTCTGGATTGGGCGGCGAGCTATGAAACCGGTCGGGTGAAGATGGCGGGCGCAAGCTACGATGTATATCTTTTTGATTACCGTCTTGGCGCGCACAGCGGCATGGAGTTGCTGCGCCAGACACGCGCAAACGACGATCTGACTCCAATCATCATGCTGACCGGCCAGGAAGAGCGCGAGGTGGACATCGAAGCCATGCGCGCAGGCGCTACCGACTATCTGGTCAAAGGTCGGCTTGATGCATCGGTGCTGGAACGCGCCATCCGCTACGCCATTGAAGAGAAGCGCCGGGCCGCAGAGCGTCAGCAATTGCAGGCCGCACGCCAGGCACAGGCTGAAGCAGAAGCAGCCAGCCGCGCCAAAGACGAATTCGTTGCGCTGGTTTCGCACGAATTGCGCAACCCGCTCAATTCCATCCTTGGTTGGTCGCGCGTTCTGAAACAGACCGATGCCAACCCGGAGACGATAGCCAAAGCCGCCGGGATCATTGAGCGAAACGCGTTAATGCAGAAACAACTAATCGAAGACTTGATTGATCTGGCCCGGGTCAGCAGCGGCAAGCTGCGGCTGGAAGTCAGTTCATTGAGCCTGGTACAGGTAATTGCCGAGGCCATGGACGTGATACAACTTTCTGCCGAAGACAAAACGATAAAAATCAGCACCAGGCTTGACCCATCCGCCGATGCGATTACGGGTGACCCGGGCCGTTTGCGGCAGGTCGTTTGGAACCTGTTGTCAAACTCCGTCAAATTCACCCCGCCCGGCGGCCAGATTGAAGTGGAGCTTCGGCGCGCTGATCTATTCGTAGAAATTCAAATCCGCGACACGGGCCAGGGCATCACGCCTGAAATGCTGCCCCATATCTTCGAACGCTATCATCAATCCGATGCCGCTAGCGGCCAGCGGCGCGGCGGATTGGGATTGGGGCTGGCGCTAGTTCGACAATTGGTCGAAGCGCACGGTGGAATGGTCACAGCGACAAGTAAAGGCAAAGCGCAAGGCGCAACTTTCACCGTCAAATTGCCCAAGCAAGTCCCCCCCACTCATTCAGACGTTGTGAGTTGAAAAAGTTGTAAGCAGGTCTGGCTGGGCTTCTGCTTAGCGACTTGGGACAGCCCGAAAAATCGCCTTCGGGATCATGGCATGGACGCCCTTCGTGCCGTCCACCAATTGCGTGATGCTCAAATCCGCCGCCACGCTCGCCAGCATGTATGCGTCCTCACGGCTCAGCTTCTTTTCGGTGACTAGAAAATCAATCATCTCGCGCACTGCAATCTTGGTCGCGACGGTCAGGTCTTCGTCAATGCCCATTGTCATAAAAGCGGCGGGCGTTTCGGCTCGCGGCCAGCGCAGCTTCATATCCTTGCGCAGGATGAATTGAAACTTGCCGACCAGTGATGTTTCCAGGGCGGTGATGCAGACTTCTCCGTTACCTTGCGCGGCGTGGCCGTCGCCGACTTCAAACAATGCGCCACGCGCGTGGATGGGGATGAAGAGCGTCGTTCCGGCGACCAACTCTTTGTTGTCCAGGTTTCCGGCGTGAACGCCAGGAGGAGCGCTGCTGATGCGGCCCATTGCTTCAGGCGGCGCAACGCCCATGCTGCCGAAGAAAGGATGCAATGGGATTTCAATGCCGTCGCTGAACTGGCCCACCATACGCTTTTCATCCAATGGGATAATCTTCATCTTCGAGGTTGGGAAGTCTTCAGGCAGAAATCCCCTGCCCGGCCCGAATGCCGTGTAAGCATAGGGAATCGCCAGCTTGATGGATTGGATGCGCACTTCCAACACGTCTCCGATTTCAGCGGCTTCAATATAGATAGGGCCGGTCAAAATGTGGCCGCCTGGGCCTTTGTTGGTGACCGTCGAGACGATTTCGCGTAGCGCAGATTCGATCTGATCGGGTTTGACGCCCGCGCCTTCCAGACGCGGCGGAGTGGATGTGATCAGGGTATGGACTTCAACTGTGTCGCCCGATTTGATGCGCAGCACGGGCGGCGTTTTCGAATCGTAATGCCCATACGCCACTGTCGTCGGCGAAGGCTTCAGTACGTGAGAAGTCTTCGATGCTGGCTGCTGCGCATAGCCACTGGCAACGAAAAGGACGATAAAACAGACGACAAACAGAACCAACCTGAATTTGCGAACCATGACGAACCCTCCAAATTTATAGGTCTTGACCAACTGGCGGAAATTTTTGCCTGCGGGATTACGGTTCCTTTGGGATTCAGGCGGACAGGCTCGCGCAATAATGAGATAACTTCGGCATAGGCTCCGGCAAAACCAGCGCATCAAGCCTAATCGAAAGGGCGCTTCGTAAAAATCCGGCTTGAGCCTTATGGCCGTCTCAGATTCCGCGATGGCTCCTGCAATGTCTCCGCCTTGTCCAAGCGCGAAACCGATCACGCTGTGCGCTGGCGCAAAATCGCTCTGGCAGCGCGAAAGGCTCGGTAAGCATTCATTTCAGGCTGACTATAAAGGCTGGCTGGGCCGTCTGCAATTGTGGCGATACGGCTGTTCGTTCGATCTCTTCCAGGAGGCGCGGTGGAGCTTTCAGCCATTTCTTCATCAACTCCGGCTGTGCGTGTAGCT
Organism: Blastocatellia bacterium; assembly: GCA_039922135.1. Lineage (GTDB taxonomy): Bacteria > Acidobacteriota > Blastocatellia > RBC074 > RBC074 > RBC074. The sequence continues at coordinate 2,330 of JBDSAM010000399.1, read as the reverse complement.
TAATTTCAATGCGTCAATTTCGGCCGGCGAAAAGTAGCCCCGCTTCTTTTACGCCAGCCTCTTCGCTGGTATCTGGCCGTAAAGCCACAGGCGGTAGCTTTTAATCCATCTAAATAGCCTCGAGAAATTGCTTGCAGATCCGTCGCACGTTCGAATCGCGCAGTGAACCATTTGCACCCCAGACGAGCCAATCCGATTAATGCAATCCGGTTGCGCATCTTGTAATAGACGACGTGCCCAAGTTCGTGTGCAATGATAGAGCGCGCGCCTTCCTCCGGCGCATTGTTCGCAAAAAGGTTTCGATTGACCTTCAACAAATACCGCAGCCGCTTTTGAAAAGGAAGCTGGGTAAGGTGAAGCGCGTTTGAAAGTAATCGGAAGGCGAGTCGAACAGCTTGATCTCAATCTCGGCTGCTTTCAGATTGGAGAGTTCAGGATAGGAAGCGGCTTTGATCTCTTCAATAATGCGGCGCACGCGCTCAATCACCATAACGCTTCAAGGTGTCGCGCAAGCCGCGTTGATCGGAATCGTAAAAGTTGCGGCTGTAGGAGACCGAACTGGGCTGCGGGCGCCTTGTCTTCCAACTTACTATCTGGGTGTTGCCACCATCGCGCGACGTGCACAGCTACAATCAGTACCACCTATCCGGCGAACAACCATCAACACCAGCGCTGCCACCATAACCACAGCTTGCCCGGAGAAGATTTCATGGATTCTTTTTCGGAAGGATTGAAGAGGGCTGTTTAACTATTGGAATGAACCGGTCGTTAACGGATCGCCACAAGCTTTTGGCCAGAACCTTTCGATCATCGGCCTGAATTGCATCTTCGCCATACCTGACCACCGCTTCAAACTTCGAAATCAGCAAGAGCTTCAGCAAGTGTGGCGCGAAATCCATATCGCCCCACCAGCAAACGGCAGTGTGTGCGGGCGGTTCATTCGGTGAGGTGCGATAGCTGATGGCGGCATAAGAAACGGGATAACCGGCCCGCGCCGCCGGTTCCAATAATGCCGGGCTAAACGGCAGGATCTGGTCACCCATCGTGCTGGTACCTTCAGGAAACAGCACTACCCCGACTCCTTCATCCAAACTTTGGTTGATCAACCGGATCACGCGCGGGATGTCCTGAAAGTTTTTCCGGTCTATAAAGATCGTGTCGGCACCCGTTGCCAGCCACCCCATTATTGGCCACCCAGCAATGTCGTTTTTGGCAACAAAGGTGCATTCCAGATGAGCCGCAATCGTGATGATGTCCACATAGCTCAAATGATTTGCCACCAGAAAGAATGGCGGGCGCGGCGGCACGCCTTCAATCCGGATGCGCATTCCCAAAATAAGCGCCAACGACCTGCCCCAAGTTGTCATGATGAATTTTCGCAACCAGCGCCTCGCCTTGTTGTGACGAGGCATCATTGTCTTGCCCGCGATCCAAATCGTTTGCAACACGACAGTCGCCGCGATCAAAAAGATAAGGCGAATCGCTGCTCGAATAACTCTAAACACTGTAGTCTCTGGTCTACCGTCCATTGAAAGTAGCATACACTTCCACTTTGCTTAAAGCGATTATGTCCGCGATAAATACACTTGGTTTGCCATTCATTGTGAAAAGATGTTGTTAAGAAACAGCGACAAAATAGTTTGATTACGAGACGCATAATGAAACCCCCAATTTGTATATAGTTACGAGGGGTTGATTGAGGTTTCAAATCTGTTTTACGTGAAAATAAAAGGTATTTCGCCTTTCTCCGCTCTGATGGCTTTACTGGCACATTCATTGCAAAACCATCACCTGAGAAAAGCGGAATGAAGTAGACTCTGTATAATCATTTAGTGGAACCTATAAGGAGGAAATATGGCACGAATAATTGAATATGACGAAACCGATTCTGGTGGCAGCCGGGGCAGTGGGGGTAGCGGGGGCGGCGCTGCGGCGTTGGTAGTGGTCGTTCTTATTCTCCTGTATATGTCAGGTTATATGCCGGGGTTTAACAATACCTCAGCAGCGTACGGACAAAGAGGGTATGTTGCTCCAGCCACCGCAGGAATAACGATCCCAGCAGGCAATATAAGCTATGTTTCGGCTGATAGATTGAATATGCGCGAAGCTCCAGGATCCTACTCTATGATCACCTATATTCTACCCAGAGGTACAAGAGTGACCCTTTTAGGTGATTCATATAGAGATCCAAATGGGGAAGTATGGGTCCAGGTCCGAATTGATACTTATGAGGGGCTACAAACTGGCTGGGTTAATCGTCAGTACGTTTCCTAGGAAACAAAATAATCTGTAGCAAAAGAGCCCGTAAAGTACGGGCTCTTTTGCTATTT